>JAIYCE010000053.1 GCA_027488155.1 Hyphomicrobiales bacterium
GGCGTGTCCTACATGCTGGAGAACCGCGAAGTAATGATGCGGCTCTTTCCAGAGTTATTCCGCGATCACCGCATTGCGCCCGTCGACAATTATCCCGATCGCTTATTGCAAACGCTGCGCTCAGTCGCGCCGCGCCACGCAATGGCAGAGCCGACCTGCGTGCTGCTCACGCCCGGACAATACAACTCCGCTTTCTACGAACATTCTTTTCTGGCTGATAAGCTCGGGATTGAATTGGTTGAAGGCTCCGATCTCTTTGTCGAAGACGACATTGTCTACATGCGGACAACAGAAGGACCGCAGCGCGTTGACGTTGTCTATCGCCGCATTGACGACGAATATCTCGATCCCCTCGCCTTCAATCCGGACTCTGTACTCGGTGTGGCTGGCTTGTTTGGTGCCTATAAGGCAGGGAACGTCACGCTCGCCAATGCCGTCGGCACCGGCGTCGCCGATGATAAGGCCGTCTATTCCTACATGCCCGAGATCATCCGCTTCTTCACGGGGCGCGACGCGATCCTCAATAATGTGCCGACCTATCGCTGCCGCGAAAAAGATGCGCTTGCTTACGTGCTCGACAATCTCAACGCACTCGTCGTCAAGGAAGTTGACGGTTCCGGCGGTTACGGCATGCTTGTCGGACCTCATGCGACAAGCCGCCAGATCGACGATTTCCGCAAACGACTTCGACACGAACCAAATCGCTTCATCGCGCAACCAACCTTGGCCCTCTCCACCTGCCCGACTTTTGTCGCCTCTGGCGTCGCCCCGCGCCATGTCGATCTCAGACCCTTCGTCTTATCGGGATCGGACCGCGTGCGCATCGTTCCGGGCGGCCTGACGCGCGTCGCGCTGAAGGAAGGGTCCCTCGTTGTCAATTCAAGCCAAGGCGGCGGCACGAAGGATACATGGGTGCTCGATGCTTAGCCGGACCGCCGACAACCTCTATTGGGTTGCGCGTTATGTCGAACGCGCTGAATTTCTGGCTCGCATTATCGATGCAACTGCACGCATTGCAACGCTGCCCGCCGCCTATGGTGGACAAGGCAGCGAATGGGAAAGCGCCCTTCTCACAGCGGGTGCTGCCGATGGATTTTTCCGCGTCTATCAAGACGTGAATGAGAAAACCGTCACCGACTATCTCGTTTTCCATCCCGACAACCCATCTTCCATCCGCAATTGCCTCGCCATCGCACGCAACAATGCGCGCGCTGTGCGCACCGCCGTCACCGGCGAGATGTGGGAGACGATCAATGGCGCTTGGCTTGAATTGCGAAAAGTTGAACCCGCTTCGCTTGGGCGTGAGGAATTGGCGCGCTTTCTCGAATGGGTGAAAAACGTCTCGCTCACATTCGATGGGTCTGCCTACCGCACCATGCTGCGCAACGACGCCTATTGGTTCACGCGGCTCGGTGCCTGCATTGAGCGCGCCGACAACACCGCACGCATTCTCGACGTGAAGTATCATGTACTTCTGCCCGAGACGGAAGATGTCGGCGGCTCGCTCGACTATTTTCAATGGGCCACGATTCTACGCGGCGTCTCTGCGCTTACATCCTATCATTGGGTCTATAGGCAGAGCGTGAAGCCATGGCTTGTCGCCGACCTCCTAATCCTCAATCGACAGATGCCGCGCTCGTTGATCAGCTCGTATGAGACCATCGTGCGGTTTTTGGATGCTTTGGGTGAGGCCTATGGCAAGGTCGGCCAGCCGCACCGCATCGCCCGCAACACGCTGAACGCACTCGATACGACCGTGATCGACGATGTGTTTCAGCAGGGGCTACACGAATTCGTGACCGGCTTCATCACCGACAATAACAGGCTCGGAAAGGCCATCGCCGATCATTACTTGACCTGAGCGCGCCCTTTGCCGCAAAGCGAACCAACAAGCGGTGCCAAGCCGCTCCCTTAGGGACATGCCATGACCTATTGTGCCGGCCTCCTCGTGCGCGAAGGCCTTGTGATGATCGCCGACACCCGCACCAATGCGGGGCTCGACAACATCTCGACCTTCCGCAAACTGCACCAGTTCGAGATTGCCGGAGAGCGTTCTCTGGCGATTGCGACGGCGGGCAATCTCTCCATCTCGCAATCCGTGTTGAGTCTGATCACCGAAGGGCTGCCGCATGAGCATGGCGAAGGTGTCGAGACGATCTATTCCGTCCCAACCCTGTTTCGTGCCGCGCAATTGATCGGACGCGCCATTCGCGAAGTGAGCCACACCGACGGCAAAGAGCTAGAGGATTCAGGCGTGAAATTCGACGTCTCGATCCTGCTCGGCGGCCAGATCAAGGGCGGGCCTGCCCGGCTCTATATGCTCTATGCCGCCGGGAACTTTATCGAATGCGGCGTGGAGACGCCCTATCTCCAGATTGGCGAGCACAAATATGGCAAGCCCATTCTCGACCGCGCGGTGAATTTCGAGACGACTCTGCCGGTTGCGTTGAAACTGGCCCTCATCTCGATGGATTCAACCATCCGCTCCAATCTCGGCGTCGGCCTACCGATCGATATCATCACCATCCCGCGCGATACGCAGCTGGCGTCGATTGTGCACCGTATTGAGGCTGGCGAACCCTATTTCCATGATTTGCGCGAGCGCTGGTCGGCCGCGCTGAGGGCGGCCCATTCGGCCATCCCGCTGCCGCCCTATGGCCCCAAGCCTTAGAAGATTGCCGCAGCCCCACTCGCCAGCGCCAAGACGAAGCCAAGCGACAGCGCAGTTCCTGCACAGCCGATGCAGATCCCGCCGAGCACCAGAAGCCCATCACGCTCGACAAGCCCAAGGCCAATCAAAACGACGGCTAAGCCGAGAGGCACCTGCCCGATGAAGGGGGCAGCGAAAACCAGCGCCAGCGAAAACACCATCAGGGCCGAACCGATCAGCCGGAAGGCTAACCGGCTATCGAAAAGGCCGAGCCGCGGCTGGGCGAAACGCTCGAGCTTGCGAACCCAAGGCATGGCCCTCTCGATAAAATTCGCCAAAGTGGCACGGGAAACGGTCTTCTCGAGCAAGAAGCCAGGCAACCACGGCGTCGTCCAGCCCAAAACCATCTGCAAAGCGACGAAGATCAGCAGGAGGCCGCAAAGAAGCGGAATAGGCGGCGGCATCGGCAGACAATTCGGCAGCCCTAAGCCTACAACGAGCAATGCAAAGCCGCGCTCGCCCAGCGTCTTCAGAATGTCCCTGAGCGTGATGCCTGGTCCCTGCCCCGCCACGGCAAGAGCCGGCAGGGTATCGGACGTACGGTGATGGAGCTGAAGCATTCAGGGGCCGGGACAACGCAAGAGTACTTCTTTCCTATCCTGACTGAATGCGGCGGCCAAGAGGCCGCGCACCGTATAAGCAGCCCCCTCCCGCGACAAAAAGTGCCGGAAGGCCTGAACCGGCGGGGCGCAGAGCATCACCCGGAACGCTTAGTTGATGCTGAACGCGCTGCGCGCAATCCTGAGTTCAGCAGGCTTGATCAGCCCCTGATGGGCGACCTCGACCCTATAGAGCGCTCCATCAAGCGAGCGCCGCCAGAAGGCCAAGAAATCCCTCAGCACCGGAAAGTCTGGCGCAACGTCGTAATCCTGCCAGACATAGGTCTGAAGCAATGAAGGATGATCCGGCAGACGGTAGAGGATATTCGCGGTCGCAAGACCATAGCCTGCGAGCTGCTTGATAAAATCACGCGACGGCATAATGCCTCCATCACACGATTGCGAACGCTTCATTCTCTCTCGGCAACGCTTACGAAATCAATAAAACGGAAAGCGACGAATTCGTTTTTTACCAACCATTTTTTAGCAGCAGCAGCCCATGAGTGCTGGTGAAACATATCAATAATAAGGGCACGCGCATAATTCTTACGCGAGCGAAGCCAAAAATCGCTTAGCATCACGCGCGATCGCCTTACGCCGCGCCTCATCCATTCCGCGCAAATTCTTATAAGGCATGCCCATGCGCGGATTGCGCGACAAGCGATCCGCATTACGGTCCAGAAAATCCCAATAGAGATAATTGAAGGGACAAGCCTTGGGCCCTGTTTTCTCTTTCGGCGAGTAAACACAGCCCTGGCAATAATCACTCATACGATCAATATAAGCGCCGGAAGCGGCATAGGGCTTCGATGCCATCACACCGCCATCGGAAAACAAAGCCATGCCCGCGACATTGGGCAATTCGACCCATTCAAACGCATCGGCATAAACGGCCAAAAACCAAGCTTGCACCGCTTTGGGATCAAGCCCAGCCAGCAAAGCAAAATTGCCTATTACCATTAAACGTTGAATATGGTGGGCATAGGCATTCTGAAGCGTATCGCCAATACATTGGCGTAGGCAATTCATATCCGTCTCGCCGGTCCAGAAAAATTCTGGCAAATCACGCTCTGCACCGAGCGCATTGCCTTGCGCATAATCGGGCATTTTCAACCAATAAAGTCCGCGCACATATTCTCGCCAGCCGATGATTTGGCGAATGAACCCTTCGGCCGCATTGAGCGGGATTTTTTCTTCTCGCGCGAGCCGATCAACGCGGGCGCAAACTTCATGGGCTGTAAGAAGGCCGACGTTCAGATAGGGCGAGATCAGCGAATGATAGAGAAAGGGAGCGCCGGCCTGCATCGCATCCTGATAATCGCCGAAGGAAGCCATTCCTTGCGCTATGAAATCGTCAAGCGCCTTGAGTGCATCTGGCCGCGTCACAGCCCAACTGAATGGCTCGACTGCGCCATAATGCGCCTTGAACCGCTTCTTGACGAGTGCAATCACATCCTGCGTGACCGTATCGGCTGAAAAGCGTTTGCGCTTTGGCGGCTGGTGGTTCCTCGGCAGTGCCTTGCGATTCTCAGAGTCGAAATTCCACGCGCCGCCGATAGGATCGTCGCCTTCCATCAGGAAGCTCGTCTTCTTCCGCATATCGCGATAGAAATATTCCATCCGCAATTGCTTGCGACCTTGCGCCCATTGCGCAAACTCTTCCAGCGAGGCGATAAAACGATCATCGTCATGAATGGTGAGCGGCACTGGCAGTGTTTCACGCCAATCCTGCATCATTTGCAGGACGCGCCATTCCCCCGGTTCCGTCATAGCGACGCCCTGCGGCTTGTGCCGTTTGACAGCGCGTTGCAATTCACCGGAGAACGAACCCGTGTTTTTCGGATCGTCGAGCTTCACATAATCGACTGCGATACCTTCCTTCCGCAGCGTTTCGGCAAAATGACGCATCGCCGAAAGAATGAAGACGATCTTCTGCGGATGATGCGGCACGTAAGTGGCTTCGTCGGCAACCTCCACCATCAGCACGACATCGCGCTTTGGATCGAGATCGCGCAGGGCCGAAAGTCCGCGCGTGAGCTGATCTCCTAAAACAAAACGCAGAACCGACACGCTCAGCCCTTGGTTCGCAAGGAAGACCGGCCGCCATCGACACCGATAATCTGCCCGCTGATCCAGCCAGCGTCCGGCGACAGTAACAGGGCGGCGAGAGGCGCAATGTCATCCGCCTCGCCCAGACGCTGCAGCGGATGCATCTGCGCAATCGCATTCGCCATCGTCTCATTCGCAGTTAGCGCTTTGGCAAGATCTGTTTTCGTCAGCGAAGGCGCGATGCAGTTCACGCGCACCTTCGGCGCCAATTCAGCAGCCAGCGCGCGCGTCAAACCTTCAATGGCACCCTTTGCCATCGCGACGGATGCGTGAGCCGTAAAGCCCTGCGCCACAGCAACGGTAGAAAAGAACAGTACGGAGGCGGCATCATGTTTTTTGAAAACAGGTAAAGCGGCTTGCACCGCACGCACGGCACCCAGTGCGTTCACACGGAAATCGGTCTCGAAATCCTGATCACTCAATCGTGCCACGGGTTTGAGATTGATGGTCCCCACAGCATAGGCAAGCGCGTCAAGCGTTTCCCCCGCACCCGACACGGCTCGCTTGATCGCCTCACCATCATTGACGTCGCAGACGGAATAAGTAGCGCCGATCTCCTGCGCGAGCGCCTTCAGACGCCCCTCGTCGCGCGCAGCCAGATGCACCCCGCGCCCCTGCGCCCGAACCCGGCGCGCCAAGGCCGCTCCGATCCCGCCTGTTCCCCCCAAGATCAAAACCGTCGACGCCATGGACTTGTCCCCGATGCGCACCACAATGGCCCTGTTTACGAAGAGGAGCGCATTTCGGATTGCCATGGCCAAGATGAAGAAAAAGGCCGAATTACCGCAAAAGACCTGCGCCACCTGCGGTCGCCCTTTCACCTGGCGAAAGAAATGGGAAAAGGTCTGGGAAGAGGTTCGCTATTGCTCCGACCGTTGTCGCGGCAGCAAGGGGAAGAGCTAGTTATTCGCCGATCTCGTTGATCGCCAGCCAAAGCTCGCCATCGCGAGGAGGCCGCAAGGCCGACCAGGCAATCCATGGCGGACATAAATCATACTTCAAGACGAACTGCGTCGTCGCTTTGCTTCTCGCAATGACGAGGCTTGCCATGGCAGCAATAAATCTAAGCCCTTCACGCCTGTGTGAACTTCGACCAATCGTCTGGCGTGTCAATATCGCGCGTGGCGGCATCGGATGATTCCGGCATTTCGATCACCATATCCCGATGCGCTACGAGAATTTTCCGCGCGCCCTGATCGCCTGACAACGCATCAACCTCAGCAAACAAAGCCGCGGCCAGAATGCACGGATTACCCCATTCCCCATCATGCACAGGCACCGCCGCGAGTGCCGCCGGTTCCGCCTCGAACGCCGCATAAAGACGATCGAGCAACGCGGCATCCAGCCCCGGCATATCGGCGAGGATTACAGCTGCGCCATCAATATTCTCCGGAAGCGCCTTGATCCCAGCCTTGAGTGATGTCGACAGGCCATGCGCAAAATCGGGATTGATCGTAAAGGTAACAGGCAATCCGTCGCACACTGCCCGCACGCGATCAGCTTCATGGCCGAGCACGACAACGACCGGCTTCAATTGCGAAAGCACCGCCATCTTCACCGCGTGTCGCACAAGCGGATCGCCGCCATCGGCGAGTAATAACTTATTCTGCGCACCCATCCGCGTCGATTGTCCGGCAGCCAGAACGATCGCAGCAACGCTCATGCTTCGCCTCCCACACGTGGATGGCCGCGTTGAACGATCTCCATCAGGAGACCGCCCACGCCCATGCGGCGAATATCCTGCGCCGTTACTGGAACATCGGCAAGCAGGCGATCGAGCACCCAATCGAATCCGTTTTCAGCCGGAGAGCGCGCACAGCCCGGCGCACCGAGAATATCGATGCCTCTGAGTTTTCCAACGAGGAGAAGATTACCCGGATCGACGGGCATGCCGAATTGGACGATCTGTCCGCCCTCTGCCTCAAGCGCAGCAGGAATCACATCGCGACGATCTGTGATGGCGGATGCGCCAAACACGATTACGAGTTCCGGATCGTGCGACATGACCGCCTGGAGCGCATCACGCAATACTCGCTCGTCATGGGCGCATTGCACATCGGCGACAATAACCGCGCCGGCCTTGGCCAACCTCTTTTCCAGAACCTGAACCGTTTTGGTGACGATGGACGGCTTCAAACCCGGCAACAAAGTTGAAATCACGGCGATCCGCTTGGCCAGAAAAGGCTTTACCGCGATAGCATCTTCGCCCGCAGCCTCCATCGCACGCAGCAGCAAAGATTCTGGAACGGCAAACGGAATGATTTTCACCGTGCCGATCATCTCGCCAGCCTCGACGGGCTTGAGATGCGGCAGCGTTGCGCAAGTCAACGCTTCATCAACAGCATTGAAGCGATCGATCCTGACCGCGTCGACAACGAGAATGCCCGCCGCGCGCGCGAACAGGTTAACGCGTCCGGTTGCGGCGACATCGCAACGCGCACCTGCACCCGCAAGCTGTGACGCAGCGCGGCGTGCGGCTTCATCTTCAGGTACATCCCCAGCCTCAACCCGCGCACCGATGATCTCGCTGACACCGACGCGGACAAGCGCCGCACAATCCTCCGCGGTCAGCACGCGACCCTTCTTCATCACGAGTTCGCCCTGCCGCACAGCATGGGCAAGAATGGCACCTTCAGCCACACTCACGGAAATGGGTCCGAAAAACATCAGGCTCTGCTGCCATCGGGTTTCAGGCGCAGTGACGCGGTGATTTCGCCTAAAATCGAAAGTGCAATTTCTGCTGGTGAGACTGCACCCATGTTGAGACCGATAGGCGCATGGATGCGCGCAATCGTTTCAGCCGAAAATCCCAGTACTTGCAATCGCTCGACGCGCTTACCGTGCGTCTTCCGCGATCCCAGCGCCCCGATATAGAAGCTGTCGGATTTCAAGGCGAAATGCAGGGCCGGGTCGTCAATCTTCGGATCGTGGGTGAGCAGAACGACAGCGGTGTAACGATCGATGCCGAGCGATGGCAAAACAAGATCGGGCCACTCTGCATGCAACACCACATCGGGAAAACGTTCCGGCGTTGCAAAAGCGGTGCGCGGATCGACGATGATAACATCATGGCCCAGCATCCGCGCCATCGGCACCAAAGCCTGCGAAATATGAACGGCCCCGATGCATAGAATACGCAAGGGCGGCGTCTGCACGCTGATAAAGAATTGCGCCCCGCCCTCTTCGACCAACGCGCTCTTGCCAGTTCGAAGCGCAAGATCGAGAGGCGCAGCAAGCTGATCGCTCGCGATCGCCGAGGGATCGACCAAACGTTCGCTCCCATCGGCAACGGACGTGACAAGCAAGGCCGCGCGGCGGGCGCGGCGGGTTTCGTTCAACGCTGTGAGCGTGGCAAGCTTCACGTCAGGCGACCTTTTCCACGAAGACGGAAATGCGTCCGCCACATGAGAGGCCAACCTGCCACGCGGTCTCATCGGCAACGCCGAAGGATACAAGCTTGGGCGCGCCGCTCCCGATCACATCGAGTGCTTCGG
This sequence comes from Hyphomicrobiales bacterium, assembly GCA_027488155.1. Classification (GTDB taxonomy): domain Bacteria; phylum Pseudomonadota; class Alphaproteobacteria; order Rhizobiales; family Beijerinckiaceae; genus TNE-4. The sequence continues at coordinate 8,913 of JAIYCE010000053.1, forward strand.
TTACAACTGCACCTTCGACACAACCACCAGAAACGGAGCCCAGAAAATTCCCATCGCCATCGATGACCAAGCGCGATCCGACGGGGCGCGGGGCCGAACCCCATGTCTCGACCACCGTCGCAATTGCCACGTCACGGCCGGCACGCCGCCATTCTTCCGCAGAGGCGAGAATGTCTTCGTCATTCGCACGCATCGTCTCTCTCCTGTGCTTCACATTTAGGAACGCGCGGCCCGGCTTCAACTCGCCTTCCTCAGCCAAGCGCGAGGGTCGGTGGCGAGCGACGGCTTGGCCGCAAGGGCCTCGACCAAGGTCTTCATCGCATTGAGATTATGGATCGGCCGGAATTCGTCGACATGCGGCAGCATAGCACGAATGCCCTCAGCCTTGGCCGCAAAGCCGTCCCAACGCAAGAGCGGGTTCAACCAAACGAGCTTGCGGCAGGACCGGTGCAACCGATCCATTTCGCGGCCAAGCTCCGCCGTTCCGTCGCGCTCAAGCCCATCGGTGAACAACAGCACGATCGCCCCTTGCGTCAGCACCCGGCGCGACCAATCGACATTGAAGCGATGCAAAGATGTCGAGATCCGTGTGCCGCCCGCCCAATCCTTGACCTCTTCCGAGCAGCGCGCCAGCGCCTCGTCCGGATCGCGGCGGCGAAGCGCACGTGTGACATTGGTAAGCCGCGTGCCGAACAGGAAGGTTTCCACATGACGGCGCTTATCGGTGAGTGCATGCAGGAAATGCAAAAAGGTGCGCGTATATTCCGCCATCGATCCAGAGATGTCGCAGATCGCGACGATGGGCGGATGGACCTCGCCGCGCTCGCGCCGCTCCAGATGCACGACATGCCCACCTGAACGAAGCGCCGCGCGCAGAGTGCGCCGTGCATCGATGCGCGAGCCACGCGCATCGGCGCGGAAGCGTCGCGTTCTCACCCAATCGTCCGGCATCTGCATGGTCTCGATCAGGCGACGCGCCTCGCGCACCTCATCCGCCGTCATCTGCGCGAAATCCTTGCCCTGCAAAATCTCCCGCTCGGACACCGTGAGCCGCGCATTGAATTCGATCTGCTCTTCTTTAATCTCTTCGCTTTTGTTTTGCTTAAGGAGTGCCTGCGCTGCACGCAACGCGCCTGCATCGGGCTTTTTATCCTCAGGCGGCGCACCGGGCGAATGCGGCGAAAGAGACGCAATAATTTTTTCGATCAACGCGCGTCGCTTCCAGAACAACCCAAATGCCTGCTCAAACACGACCGAATGTTCATGCTTCTTCACGAACACGGCGTGCAGCGTCCAATAAAAATCCTGCTTCGTGCCGATCCTGGCCGCTTCCACCGCTTCGACTGCATCGAGCACCGCTCCGGGCCCAATCGGCAAGCCCGCCTCGCGCAAAGCACGGGCAAAGAACGTAATGTTCTCAGCGAGGCGGCCCGACATTCAGCGCACCTCGAAGGTGAAGACCTTCTGCGCAATCTGCCAGCGCCCATCGATCTTCAACAAGGAAAGCAAATCCGTGAAATATTTCGGCGGCAAGGCGCATTTCAGTTTCACGAACGCAGTCCGGTCATCGAGAATGTCGACCGACAGCACCTCGTCGTGCCGACTCATGCCGGAATCTTTCGGCTTGGCCCGATTATTAACTGCCTTGAACCATTCATCGCGCGGCACGATGATCAGCTTCCCGTCATTGACGTGAGCCAATGCGCTTGTGGGATGAAACGCGCGACCGAGTTTTTCGGTATCGCCCTCATAAAGTCCATCAAGATAATCCTTGATCACGGCATCGATTGCAGCGCGGTCGTTCATGGCAGCCTCACGCGGTTTTCAGAGAGTCGATTTTAGCTTTCAAATCCGACGCCTGCATTTTCTGAATGTCGTCCTGATATTTCAGCAATACGCCTAACGTATCGGTCACGAGATCGGGATCGAGCGCAACGGCATCAAGCTCGACGAGGGCCTGCGCCCAATCAAGCGTCTCGGCGACACCGGGGGCCTTGAACAAATCTTCTTTGCGGATCGCCTGCACGAACGCGACGATATCCTGCGAAAGCTTTTCCGGCGCATCGGGCGCGCGGCTTTTGAGAATTTTCAGTTCGCGCTCGGCATTGGGATAACCAACCCAGTGATAAAGGCAGCGGCGCTTCAGCGCGTCATGAATTTCGCGCGTACGGTTCGACGTGACGATCACGATGGGCGCATGGTCTGCCTTGATGGTCCCAAGTTCAGGTACCGTTACCTGAAAATCCGACAGCACTTCCAAGAGAAAAGCTTCAAACGCTTCATCCGTGCGGTCTAGCTCGTCGATCAGGAGAATAGGCGCGCCATTCACATGCGGTTCGAGCGCCTGCAGCAAGGGCCGCTTGATCAGATATTTTTCCGAGAAGACATCGTTCTCAAGTTCCGTGCGGTCCGTCGCGCCGCCCGCTTCGGCCAAGCGAATGGCCATCATCTGGCCAGCATAATTCCATTCATAAACGGCGGAGGCGACATCGAGACCTTCATAGCATTGCAAGCGAATGAGATTGCGCCCGAGCGTCTTCGCCAAGACCATGGCTATCTCTGTCTTGCCAACGCCCGCCTCACCTTCCAGCAAAATGGGTCGGCCTAATTTCAGCGCGAGGAAGATAACGGTCGCCAGCGCACGGTCGGCGACATAATCGCCTCTCTGCAAGAGCGTGAGCGTCTCGTCGATCGATTGCGGCAGCGCGGCCATTCTTCACTCCGGGAAATGCGAATGCCCGGCAGCATGGCCGGGCATTCTTCAACCTGCTTTGATCGGCATCAGAGGATGCGCCGACCTTATTTGCCGAGCGCCTTGCTCACGGCGCGCTTCGCCATCACGCCGATCAAATGGGCGCGATACTCAGGCGAAGCATGAATGTCGCCATTGAGGCCGTCGGCTGGCACCGAAAGCCCATCGAGCGATTTGGCGTTGAAGCGCGTCTTCAATGCCGCTTCGAATTCCGGCAGGCGGAACACGCCATTGGCGCCCGCGCCGGTCACGGCCACGCGAACATCCGATCCCTTCTTGCCGACGAATACGCCCACCATGGCGTAGCGCGAAGCCGGGTTTGGGAATTTCTCGTAAGCCGCCTTTTGCGGCACCGGGAAAATTACCTTCGTGACGATCTCGCCCTCTTCGAGCGCCGTGTCGAACATGCCGGTGAAGAATTCATCGGCAGGGATCTTGCGCTTGTTCGTAACGATGGTTGCGCCCAGACCGAGGCATGCCGCCGGATAATCGGCAGCCGGATCGTTATTGGCGATCGAGCCGCCAATCGTGCCGCGATTGCGTACGGCCGGATCGCCGATGCCTTCGGCGAGCGCCGCAAGGCCCGGAATGGCTGTCTTAACGACATGCGAATTTGCGACATCGGCATGTTTGGTCATCGCGCCGATATGCAAATTGCGACCCTTAAGCTCGATGCCGCTCATGCCGTCGACCTGATTAAGGTCGATGAGCATCGCAGGCGATGCGAGCCGCTGCTTCATCGTGGGGAGCAACGTCTGGCCACCGGCGAGAAGTTTGCCATCGCCTCCAGCCTTAGCGAGAAGGCCCGCAGCCTGCCGCACGGTTTTCGGCCGCTGATAATTAAAAGCATACATGGACGAGGTCTCCCTTATTCCGCCGCCAGCTTGCGCTGGGATTGCTGAGCGGCCTGCCACACACGTTGCGGTGTAGCGGGCATCGAAATGTTCTCATGGCCGAGCGCATCGGTGATCGCATTGATCACGGCAGGCGGGGCTGCAATCGCACCTGCCTCGCCGCACCCCTTGATGCCGAGCGGGTTCGACGGGCACGGCGTTGATGTCATGCCCACCGCGAAGGACGGCAGATCGTCGGCGCGCGGCATGGTGTAATCCATGTAGCTTGCCGTCACGAGTTGTCCGTCCTTGTTGTAATGCGCGCCTTCGAGCAGCGCTTGGCCGACGCCTTGCGCGATGCCACCGTGCACTTGGCCTTCGACGATCATCGGATTGATGACAACGCCGAAATCATCCACCGCCGTCCAGCGATCGATGCGCGTCACGCCCGTGTCCGGATCGATCTCGACTTCGCAGATATGCACGCCAGCCGGGAAGGTGAAATTGGTTGGGTCATAAAAGGCAGTTTCCTTCAGACCCGGCTCCAATTGTTGGCCGGAGAATTTATGCGCGATATAGGCCTGCAAGGCGACTTCGCCGAAGGCGAGCGATTTGTCGGTTCCCTTCACCGAGAAACGACCATCCTTGAAATCGATGTCGCCTTCGGCCGCCTCGAGCGCATAGGCCGCAACCTTCTTGCCCTTAGCAATCACCTTGTCGAGCGCCTGTGCAATGGCGGACATGCCGACCGCGCCCGAGCGCGAGCCATATGTGCCCATGCCAAACTGCACCTTATCGGTGTCGCCATGCACGATCGCAACCTGATCAAGCGGAATGCCGAGACGATCCGACACAAGCTGCGCGAATGTCGTCTCGTGGCCCTGACCGTGGCTGTGAGAACCGGTAAGCACTTCTACTGTGCCAACCGGATTGACGCGCACTTCCGCGCTTTCCCACAGACCGACACCGGCACCGAGCGAACCCACCGCCTGCGACGGCGCAATGCCGCACGCTTCGATATAGGCCGAATAACCAAGGCCACGGAGCTTGCCGTTGCGCTCGCTATCCTTCTTACGCTTGCCGAAATTCTTCACATCCGCCATGTCCATCGCCTTGTCGAGCGAGGCGGAATAATTGCCGACATCGTATGCCATGATGACAGGCGTCTGATGCGGGAATTGCGTGACGAAATTCTTGCGGCGGAACAGCGCTGGATCTTCGCCGCGTTCGCGCGCCGCCACTTCGACGAGACGCTCAATCACGAAAGTCGCTTCTGGACGGCCCGCACCGCGATATGCGTCGACAGGAGCGGTATTGGTGTAGACCGCGTCGACCTCGCAATAGATCGCCGGAATGTTGTACTGGCCCGACAACAACGGTGCGTAGAGATAGGTCGGCACCGATGACGAGAAGGTCGAGAGATACGCGCCCAGATTGGCCTTGGTGTTGACGCGCAGACCGAGAATGCGGCCCTTGTCGTCAAGCGCCATTTCGGCATGGGTGACGTGATCGCGCCCATGGGCATCCGACAGGAAGGCTTCGGTGCGGTCCGACGTCCACTTCACCGGGCGACCGACTTTCTTCGACGCCCAGACACAGACGGTTTCTTCGGCATAGATAAAAATCTTTGAACCGAAACCGCCGCCGACATCCGGAGCAATCACGCGCAGCTTGTGTTCCGGCGCAATCCCGATGAAGGCCGAGAGCACGAGGCGCGCCACATGCGGGTTCTGGCTTGTCGTATGGAGCGTGAACACGCCCGTACCGGCATCATAATCGCCAACGGCCGCGCGCGGCTCCATCGGGTTCGGCACGAGACGGTTGTTGATGAGATCAAGCTTTGTGATCTGCTTGGCTTTGGCGAAAGCCGCATCGGTTGCAGCCTTGTCGCCGAGATGCCAGTTGAACACCGTATTGTCCGGCGCAACATCGTGCACCACGGGCGCGCCCTTTTTCAGCGCGCTGTCGATGTCGGCAACGGCCGACAGCGTCTTGTAAGTAACGTCAATCGCTTCGGCTGCATCCTTCGCCTGCTGATAGGTCTCGGCGATGATGACAGCGACGTGATCGCCGACATAACGCACCTTGCCTTGCGCAAGCGCGGGATGGCCGCCCGCGCGCATCGGCGAGCCGTCCTTGTTGTGGATCATCCAACCGCAAATCAAACCACCGATTTTGTCGGCAGCGAGATCGTCACCGGTGAGGATCGCGATCACGCCATCCATCGCCTTCGCTTTACTCGCGTCGATCTTCACGATCTCGGCATGGGCATGCGGCGAGCGCAGGAAATAGGCATGCGCCTGACCTGCGCGATTGATGTCGTCGGTATATTGGCCCTTGCCCGTGATGAAGCGGAAATCTTCTGTCCGGCGGACTGGCGCACCGATTCCGGTCGCACTCATGGACGTTCTCCCTCTGATGGATTGGATGGCGGGCGCGGCGCGCCCTCGCCTCAATTCCACCCGCGCCGCTCTTTCCGGCGGCTACGGGCTCTTCAATACGAATGGCCTGCGATTACAGTCGCAGGCCGCATGATCATTCGGCCGCGACTTTGGTTGCCGCCATTGCCTGCGCGCCGGCAGCCACCGCTTTCACGATGTTGTGATAGCCGGTACAGCGGCAGATATTGCCTTCGAGTTCTTCGCGGATCGTGTGCTCATCGAGCATCGCACCCTTGCGGTTCACGATGTCGACCGCGCTCATAATCATACCGGGCGTGCAGAAGCCGCATTGCAAGCCATGATGCTCGCGGAAAGCTTCCTGCATCGGGTGCAGATGGCCGTCAGCAGCAAGACCCTCAATCGTGGTGACTTGAGCACCGTCGAGCGAGATGGCGAGCGCTGTGCAACTCTTGATCGCGCGGCCATCGACATGAACTACGCACGCACCGCACTGGCTCGTATCGCAGCCCACATGCGTGCCCGTCAGCCGAAGATGCTCACGCAAAAACGACGATAAAAGCATACGGGGATCGATGGTGGCGGTAACAGACTTGCCATTCACCGTCATGGTCACACTGGCCATGGCCTTCCTCCATTCGGCAAAGGGCGTGAACGCCCCGCCTTTTTGGCCGCGCCTGTCGCGGCAGGTTCCTGAATCATGCCGGAACGGTCCGGGAATGTTCAACGGAGAATGTGGACCTCCCTCCGCGCGCCGGTCAAGCGGCATCGCTCCGGCAGACCCCGCCTTTTTTCACGGGCTTGACGCTGCCTGCGGAGACAGTCCACCCTCTTGCCATGCTCAGCAACGAAGAACAGGCCATCGCCCGGGGCGAAAAGGGTGAAGCGGCGGCCATGGCCATGAGGATCGTGGCTGAGGCCGCACGGCTCATGGGCGCGTCCCGCCTCATCCCCATTGCCTCCGCCCACATCGATGGCGCCCTTTATCACGGCGATTCAGGCACCCTCTTCGCCGAGCGGCTGGTGGAAGGCGGCGCCAAGGTCGCCGTGCGCTCCACATTGAATGTCGGCGCACTCGATCTGTTTGGCTGCTCGCGGCAGAAGCTCCCGCCCCATGAGCGCGACATGGCCAAGCGCATGATGCGCGCTTATGAAGCAATGGGCTGCGAACCGTCCTGGACCTGCGCACCCTATCAGGCCGGGCATCGGCCAACTACCGGCACCGATGTCGCTTGGGGCGAATCCAACGCCGTTGTCTTCTGCAATTCCGTCTTGGGCGCGCGCACCAACCGCTATGGCGATTTTCTCGACATCGCGTGCGCCATCGCTGGCCGCGCCCCCGATTATGGCCTCCATCGGGCGGAGAACCGCCGCGCGACGCTCCTTATCGACCTCAGCGACGTATCACCTGCTTTGAAAGAGGCGGAGGCTTTCTATCCCGTGCTCGGCACTTGGCTGGGATTGAACGTTGGAACCGACATTGCTGTCATTGACGGCCTTCAAGGCTACCCCGACGAGGACAAATTGAAAGCCCTCGGCGCCGCTTCGGCATCGGCAGGCGGCGTGGGTCTGTTTCATGTCGCAGGCGTAACGCCTGAAGCGCCCGATGCCTTAGCGGCGTTAGGTGGCTTGGCACCGCAGCGCGTGTTGAAGCCCTCCGCATCCGATCTCGCAAAAGCCCATGATCGCTTGTCCACCATCAAGGCCGAGACCATCGATGCAGTTGCCATCGGCTCGCCGCATCTGTCGCTTGACGAGGCCAATGCGTTGGAAGCCTTGCTCGCAGGACGCAAAGTGCAAGTGCCCTTTTATGCCTGCACTGGCCGTCATGTGATACGCGCGCTCGACGAAACAGGACGTCGGCAACAATTGGAAACGCAAGGCATCACTTTTGTGGCCGATACCTGCGTCGTCGTCACTCCGATGCTACCAGAAGGTGGCGGCGTGCTGATGACAAATTCAGGCAAGTTTGCTCATTATGCGCCCGGCAACACAGGTTATTCGGTGGCCTATGGCGCGTTAAGGGACTGCGTCGAAAGCGCGGTCTCCGGCCGCCTCACCCGCGATGAAAGCCTCTGGCGATGAAGTTCGAGCCGCTCATTGCAGGAACCGCAACAGGCGAGACGCTGGCACTCTCGGCCCCCATTTCTTTTTGGGGTGGCGTTGATCCGAAAACCGGCATGATTATCGACGCACGCCATCCCGAGCGCGGCCAATCGATTGCGGGTAAAATTCTTTTGCTGCCCGGCACGATCGGTTCGTCTTCCGCATCGGCCGTTTTGCTTGAACTCGTTCATGCAGGGCACGCGCCCGCCGCCATCGTTATGCCGGAGCCCGATGCGATTTTGCTGCTCGGTTTGGTTGTCGCCCACGAAATGGGTTGGGCGATCCCGCCCGCTTTTAAGGCGAGCATATCCGAACAACGCAGCCTTGGTCCGCACGCCAGTCTCGCCGCTGATGGCAGGCTTGTCTGATTAAACTTGAATGTAATGACGGCGCATGTAAGCGAGCCCATGCTCGTCGCGCGCTGGTGTGACCGCATAGACTTCGCCAAACAAAACGAGATGTGTGGCAACAGGGTGCACATCGGTCAAACGGCAACGAAACACGGCAACGGCCCCGCTTAACACGGGCAAGCCATCATCATCCATCGTCCATGCACCGGCATCGAAACGTGCTTCGCCGCTCAATCCCGTGCGGCCCGAGAAAGCATCCGCCACAGCCTGCTGGCTTGAGGCCAAGGTGTTGACGGCGAATAAACTATTCTGGGCCAGATGGGCAGCGGATGACGATCCCGCATTCATGCAGACAAGCAAAGTCGCCGGCGCATCGGAAACCGAACTGACTGCCGTCGCCGTAAAGCCAGCACGTCCGGCAGGACCGCCTGTCGTGATGACATGGACTGCGGAGACGACATGGCTCATGCCCTCACGAAACAAAGAGGAGTCGACGACGGGTTTGCTGCCGCCGTTTGCATGAACCGCCATAATCTGAACACTCCTCATACGAGGCGCGGAACCTAGAGCATTATGCGCCAAGGGCAAGCGCAGGGCCGAAAAGGTCCATCATGGCTCATTCA
>JAIYCE010000013.1 GCA_027488155.1 Hyphomicrobiales bacterium
GCGAGCTTCCAAAACGCGTAACAGCATCATCTCTTTCGCTCCCATCAGGCATAAACCCAATAGAAACCGCAAAGAAACCGCCGTCCGCGCTTCTCTTCCTTCCAATAATGTCAAACAGCCAAGGGTGCTTGCGCATCCAATAGACGACGCAACTTTCGGCCCCGAAAGGCCTTATCCGCATCTGCGATGAGGAAAAGCTGCAGGACGATATTGCACAGCAATCGCCCTCGATGGCGCGTATATAGGCCCTCTCCTGAAAAGGAGTCAACAGCCACCTGCACGGAAAAGCGATAAAAAACGCATTTTCATGATAGGAGTTCCGATTGCGGCTTTAGCCCTGTGGATAGAGCCGCCTTTCGGCCTCAAAGGAGCCATGATTGCAGGGCCTAAGCAACCTCTGGGCCTCCATTGACCTCACAGTCGAACGGCTCCATGGTCCCGCCCGGTCGGGATAATGAGGAACAAGGCTGAACCCTTTTGAACCGTGCCACTGCCTTGCGCCCGCGCGCGGCCCTTTCGGCGCAGGCGATCGATCCCGGGCTTGATCCCCCCATCGTACTGGATGGATCAGATGCGCGCGCCTATGACAGGCGCGCGGTCAGCCTGCGATGGCTCGCTGGTTCCATTCTGGTTGGCCTGACGGGTGGCGGCTTGATGGCGTCAGCCATTCTCGCTGCACTAGATGGTGAATGGGTCTTTGCCGAACGAGCGGAGGTTGCAAGCCCTGCAACGATGCGGAGCGCAGCGGGTGCACCTCGTTCCCGTGGGGATCGGCTCGTTACGGCACCTGATCCTGCAATGGCAAGTGCCAAACAAGGCTTTCGCGCAGCGACCACGATCAAGGTTGGCGATCGAGAGGTCGTTCGCTTGAAGCCTTTCGTGCGCGTCGCGGCCAATCTCTCGGTTACGCCCCTCGGCTTCGCCGCTGACGTTCCACAATTTAATGTCATGCGGATGTTCAATGCGGCCGGCACAGCCATTCCAGCACCTGCACCGAGCGAAAATGCCGAGGTTGCAGAGGCTGACGCAGAGATCTCATTTCAAAAGCGGAGCTTCGCGACCGACACAGGTGCGGATTCCGGCCTGACTCTCGATGACATTGAAGTCTCCGCACAGGTCGAGGACATTCGCCGTGCTTTCCTCGAAGCTGGCCGCACCGCAGCACTCTTGCCAATCCCGGCGCAACAGATGCTAATGAGCAGCCGCGGCCCTGGCTTTTCGCCTGTGCTTGGTCTTTCGGCGACACCGGAAACCTCGTTTTCTTCGATCGAAGTAAAAGTCGTTCCGGAAAACGTCACCGACGTTCCGAAGGCGAACACCATTTTACCACCTGTTCTGCGCGCTAATGAACGCGTAGTCGCGCTCAAGCGCGGCGAGTCTCCTGAACAGATGCTCCGGGCAAATGGTGCCTCGCAAGCCGATGCCCGCACCATCATATCCATCATGGCAGGCCGCATGGGCGCTCTCAAAGAGACGACCCGTTTCAAATTGCTCGTCGCTCCGAAAGATGGACAAGAGCCGGAGAAACTTCTGCGTGTAACCGCCTATGAAGACGATTCAATCCGCGCAATTGCCGCGATAGACGATCGCAATGAATTCATTTCTGTAGAGCCACCGGCCCTGCCGACGAAACAGGATGCCGCAGACGATGAGGATGAAGAGATAGCGGGCGACAATCTGCGTCTGTTCGAAAGCCTTTATGAAACGGCTCTCAAAAACGAAGTACCAAAGAATGTTGTCGACCAAATCGTCCGTGTTTTCTTCTACGATTTCGATCTACAACGCCGTGTCTCGGCAACAGACAGTTTCGAGGTCTTCTGGGCTGAAGACGACGATAATCCCGGGCGCATCGATATTCTCTATGCTTCGCTTAACTCTGGCGGACAGATCCGGCGTTATTATCGCTACCAAACCCCGGACGAAGGCATCGAATTTCTTGACGACAGCGGCAAGTCGAGCCGTCGCTTTCTTTTGCGCAAACCGATCACCGATGGCGAGCTGCGCTCAGGTTTTGGGATGCGATATCATCCGATCTTGCGTTATTCACGCCTTCATTCGGGCGTAGACTGGTCAAACAAGATCGGTACCCCGATCATGGCGGCTGGCGATGGCATCATCGTCAAGGCTGAATGGGATTCGGGCTATGGCCGCCGCGTCGAGATTCAGCATTCCTATAATTTTGTAACGACCTATTCGCACATGAACGGGTTTGCGAAAGGCATCACTGAGGGCGCGCGCGTGCGGCAAGGCCAAATCATTGGCTATCTCGGCCGCACAGGCCTTTCAACCGGACCGCATTTGCATTACGAAGTTCTGGTCAACGACAATTTCGTTGATCCAATGTCGATCCGCTTGCCGCGTGGAAGAGAACTCGACCAGCGTCAGCTCGCCGAATTCCGCAAAGAGCGCGAACGTATCGACGACATCATGCGCAAGGCTCCGCAGGCGACGCGCATTTCGGAACGCGCCTCCTTGCGCTGACAATTTGGCCGCGCGGCATGCCGGCATACGGACCGGAGCGATGCTGCATATTCTCTCGATTGTTCTGCCGGTCTTCGGCCTTATCGCCATCGGCTATGGTGCGCGACGCGGGAAACTCGTGCTGGATCGGACTGGCGATGGCCTCTCCGACTACGTCTTCACAATCGCAGTCCCGGCTTTGATTTTCAAAACGCTGACCGCAGCCGATTTGCCGCAGAGTCAGCCTTGGGGTTATTGGCTCTCCTATTTCATGGGCGCAGCGATCGTCTGGGCCGTTGCGATGTTCATCGGCAAGCGCGCCTTCGGCCTAGGACGTATGGATAATGTTGTCACCGGATTTTCATCCGCACAAGCCAATACGGTGATGGTCGGCATTCCACTTATTCTAGAGGCCTATGGAAAGCCGGGAGCCGTGCCACTCTTTCTTTTGGTCGCCGTTCATCTGCCCATCATGATGACCGTAGCAACGATCATGGCAGAAAAGGGCGATGCCCATTGGCGGCGCATCGCACGGCAATTACTGCTGCACCCAATATTACTCGCGATTTTTTTTAGTACCGCGTTCCGCTTCTCGGGTCTATCGGTTCCAACTGGCATCAAGACTATCGTCGATATGCTGGGCGCATCCGCTATCCCGTGCGCCCTCTTCGCCATGGGCGTCGCTCTTTACCGCTATGGCATTGGCGAGGGTTTTAAACTCGCAGCCACGATCACCGCGTTGAAACTAATCGTGCATCCATTCCTCGTCTATGTATTTGCATTTCACGTCTTCACCATGCCACCAGTATGGGCGGGCGTGGCGGTGCTGTTTGCATCATCGCCTGTTGGCGTGAACGCTTATCTTTTTGCAGAGCGCTACCGGGCCGGAGCGCGCATCGCCTCAAGCGCGATTGCGCTGTCCACGGCATTATCTGTCATCACATCGGCATTTTGGTTGGCGTGGCTCGGCATTCACTGAGCCAACAGCAAAAATGCTTCAGCCTGCAGACTGTGGGCGGCGATGCCTGCTGCACGTTCATCCTGCAAAGACTGGGAGCCTTTGCTTTTCGCAAGTTTGTGCCCCTCTCCATCCATCACGAGCGGGTGATGCCAATAAAGCGGCTGCGGTAAAGCGAGCAATTTTTGCAAGACGACGTGAATGTCTGTCGCGGCCTCGAGATCGCTGCCACGCACGACATGGGTGACGCCCTGTAGCGCATCATCGACGACGACGGAGAGATGATAGCTCGTCGGCAAACCCTTACGCGCAATCACCGGATCGGCCCAGCGCAGCGGATTGGCAACAACATCCATCGTCGCCCCAGTTTGCGGATTGAAACGACGCCACACCAAAGGCCCTATCAGCGCGAGCGCCTTGCGCATATTGAGCCGCCATTGATGCGCCTCCCCTATTGCAAGACGAGCCTCACGCTCCATCGACGGCAAGTCCCGGCACGCGCCATCGTAAAGCGGAGCGCCATCGGGATCGCGCAGCCATTCCACGCCGCGCGCTTCGGCGGCAGCGACCTTAGCTGCCAGCGCGCCGCGCGTGCAGAAACACGGATAAAGCACGTCCTTGCGTTTCAATTCATCCAAGGCCCGCGCATAATCGTCCATATGCTGCGATTGCTGGCGCACGGGTTGTTCCCACACCAGACCGAGCCAGCGCAGCGCATCATCGATGGCCGCAAGATGCTCTTTGCGGCTCCGCTCCGCGTCGATATCCTCGATCCGCAACAGAAAGCGCCCACCATGCCGCCTCGCAAGTTCAGCATTCAGAATCGCCGAAAGCGCATGCCCGCGATGCAACGGGCCGTTGGGGCTCGGCGCGAACCGGAAAACTGGCGGTCCTTGCGGGTGATCAGTGGGGAAGGGCAGCATCATGGCGCGCAAACCTAAGGTCACACGCCGCTTCGATGCAATGCTGACGGACGAAGCGACGCTGGCGGAATCGGCAGCTTTGCTGGCCTCCATCGATCCGGGCATGGCCGAGATCATGACCATTTCGGGCCCACCGCCGCTGCGCAAAAGCGAACCCGGCTTTCGTGGCATGGTGCGCATTATCGTCGGACAACAGGTCTCCGTCGCCAGTGCTGCCGCCATCTGGACGCGCACAGCGACAGGCCTTGACCCGCTAACGCCTGAAACGGTGCTCGCCGCAAGCGAGGACCAATTACGCGTCTGCGGCCTATCCGCTCCCAAAATGCGGACATTGCGCGCCGTCGCCGATGCGATCGTGACAGGAAGCCTTCCGCTCGACACATTGCACGGTTTACCCGCCGATGAGGCCCATCACCTGATGACCCGCGTCAAAGGGATCGGACCTTGGACAGCCGACATCTATCTTCTGTTCTGCCTCGGCCAACCTGACGCTTTCCCCGCCGGCGATCTCGCGCTTCAGGAAGCGGTTCGCCTTGCCTATCGCAAGCGGAAGCGGCCCGATGCCAAGGCGCTGGCCGCCTTTGCCGAACGCTGGCGCCCGGTGCGCGGCACGGCCGCCCTTGTACTCTGGGCCTATTACAAGGTGGCGAAATCCCGCGAAGGCATCTGAACGCATTGCCCTCTCTGCCCCCTTGCCCGCCTGCCCCGCGGGTGCAAAACAGGCAGCATCGGAATGGGAGGACAGAATGGCCGTATCGATCGATGGACCACGGATTGCGCCGAAATCGGGCAAGGCGAAACAGCTTGTGGTCTTCCTTCACGGATATGGCGCCGATGGCAACGATCTGATTGAGATCGGCAAGCAGTGGCAATCCCTTTTGCCCGATGCGGCCTTCGTCTCCCCGCACGCGCCCGAGCCCTGTGGCATGTCGCCCATGGGTCGGCAATGGTTCGGCCTGACCTTCCGCGATCCGGACGAACGTTGGCGCGGTGTCACGACGGCGCGTCCCACGCTCGATGCCTTTCTCGATGCGGAACTCGCGAAGCATGGTCTTGATGACTCCAAGCTCGCTCTGGTCGGTTTCTCGCAGGGCACGATGATGGCGCTCCATACAGGTTTGCGCCGTGCGAAAAAGCCAGCAGCCATCCTCGGCTATTCCGGCGTTTTGGTTGGGCCGGAACATCTTGGCGAAGTGCATCACAAGCCGCCGGTGCTTCTGATCCATGGTGATCAGGACGAGATCATACCGCTCGACGCGTTATTCATGTCAGCAGAGGCGCTCGCGAAAGCGGACCTCCCCTGCCAATTCCATCTCTCCTTCGGTATAGGTCATGGCATCGATGGTGGCGGACTTCTGCATGGCGGGCTGTTTCTCAGCCAATCGCTTACCGGCAGCACCCCGGAACTGCCAAGGGGCCCGATGCGATGAGCCCGTTCGTCTTCAACAGCGCCGCCTCGATCGTTTTCGGTCCCGGCGAAGCAGCGAAGATCGGCGCGCTTGCCTGCCCAAAACTGGGAACGAAGCTTCTCCTCGTCACCGACAAGGGCGTGATCAAGGCAGGCCTTGCGGAAGCAGCCCTAGCCTCGTTGAAAAACGCAGGTTGTGACGTCGCAATCTTCGACGAAGTGATTGCCGATCCATCGGAAGACATCGTGCAGCGCTGCGCGGCGGCGGCCGCTAGCAGGGACGGCGTTATCGGTTTTGGCGGCGGCTCGTCGATGGACGTCGCCAAGCTCGCTGCTCTTCTTGCAAAGAGCAACGAAACGCTCTCTGCGATCTATGGCGTCGGCCTTGTGAAAGGACCACGGCTCCCCTTGATGCTCGTACCCACAACCGCGGGCACAGGTTCGGAAGTGACACCGATCTCGATTGTCACAACAGGAACGAATGAAAAGAAAGGCGTCGTCTCGCCAGTCATTCTGCCCGACATCGCATTGCTCGATCCCGATCTGACGCTTGGCCTGCCGCCACTTGTGACGGCTGCCACCGGCATCGACGCAATGGTTCATGCTATCGAAGCTTATGCGTCCAAAAGCGCGAACAACAATCCGGTTTCGAAAATCCTCGCGCGCAAGGCATTGCACTTGATGGGTGCCAATCTGCTGATCGCTGTGCGCAATGGCGGCAACAGAGAGGCGCGCGGCGCAATGCTGCTGGGTGCAATGCTGGCGGGCCAAGCCTTTGCCAATTCGCCAGTTGCAGCGGTTCATGCGCTCGCCTATCCGCTCGGCGGCCATTATCACATTCCACACGGGCTCTCGAACGCACTTGTTCTGCCGGAAGTTCTGCGGTTCAACGCTCCGGAAGCTGAGCATCTTTATGCTGAGATCGCCATCGATGTCTTTCCCGAATTGGCTGAAATTGGGACGCAGACCCGCGCCTCAGCCTTCGCCGACAGGCTTTACCGGTTGGCGGAAGAATGCGGCTTACCGATGCGCCTGCGCGACAATGGCGTGAGGCGTGAAAGCCTGCCCATGCTGGCGGAAGACGCGATGAAACAGACGCGCCTTCTCGTCAATAATCCGCGCACGCTCAGCTATGGCGATGCCTTGACGATCTACGAAAAAGCCTGGTGATGAAAAAAGAACCTCCAATCCGTGCCGGCTTTCGGCAATTTTACCCAATCCAGCCGCGCTGGAGCGATAATGATGCCTATGGACACATCAATAACGTTGTCTATTACGAATATTTCGACACGGCTGTGAACATGTGGCTCGTCGAGACTGAGATTCTCGATATCGAGAAAAGTCCCATCATCAGCATCGTAGTTGAGACGGGTTGCACCTATTTCGAGAGCGCTGCCTATCCGGAACCGCTCGAAGCAGGGATCGCCGTGGACAAGGTTGGAACGTCATCGATCGTCTATGCGACGGCAATTTTCCGTCGCGATGTGGATCACGCAATCTGCGCTGGGCGTTTCGTGCATGTCACTGTTGATCGCGCCACCATGCGTCCAGTCCCGATCCCGGAAGACATGCGCGCCAAACTGGCAATGCTCATGCGCTGAACGATCTATACCACGCGGCGCGGCGCCGTCGTCACAATGAACACGCCGAGAAGAATGATCGCAGCACCGGCCATTTGGCGCAGATTGATCGTCTCGCCGAGAAAAGTAAGTGCAAAGAACGTCGCCCACAATGGCATGAGATAGCCGACCATCGAAGCTTTCGTCGGACCTGCCATGCGGATCAGACCCATGAAAACGGTGATCGGGATCGCTGTCGCAAAAAGCCCAAGCGCAAGCAGAGTGACCATGCGATCGAGCGCAGGCTGATAAGCTGCCGTCCCCATCCACACAAGCGCGATAAACGTCGCAACAAAAGCGGACACAATTTGCTGGCCAAGCGCCATGCGCGCTGGCGGCATCTCGCGCACGAAGCGTGCATAAATATTTCCGAGCGCGTAACATAACGCGACGCCCAGCATGGCGAGAAAGCCAAGCCCCTCGCCACTCAATCCTTGAAAAGCGGCAGGCCCAATCAGTAAAGCCATGCCACAGAAACCGGTCAATACACCGCCGATGCGGCGCAGTGTTAGCTTTTCGTCGTGAAACGCGAAATGCGCCATCACTGCGACCATCAATGGACCACCCGCTTGAATGATCGCCGATTGCGCCGTTGCAATGTGGAGGATTGCGAACGCTGTGAGAATGTTCGGCACCCAACCGTTCAACGTACCGAGCGTCAGCCATGGCACGAGATCGCTTTTCTGCGGCAGCGGATTGTCGCCGCGCAAGACGAAGAAAACCGAGAGCGCGATGGCCGCGATTCCAGCACGCACCGATGCGAGTACAACGGGCGTCACATCTGGCCCGACAAGGCGCATGAACAGAAAGCCCGATCCCCACAGCGACGAGCAAATCATCATCCGTACGATGATGGGGCCGGAACCCGAACCGAGAACGGGTATCATCGATGCGGCAACAAGAGGTCGATCAAAGGCGGGATCAGCGGCTCATCGGCAGGCGGCATGGGATAATCGCGCAATTGGTTCGGCCGCACCCATTTCAACGCTTGATGCTCGAGTGCCTGCGGAAAGCCATCCCAACGGCGGCAGACATAAAGCGGCATCAACAGATGGAAATCGTCATAGGCGAAACTCGCGAATGAAAGCGGTGCCAAGCACGGCTCCTTTACATCGATGCCAAGCTCTTCCTTGAGTTCTCGGATGAGCGTTTCCTCCGGCCGCTCACCGGCTTCCACTTTGCCGCCGGGAAATTCCCATAGATCGGCCATTCCCTTGTTCTTCGGACGTTGTGCAATGAGCACGCGCCCATCCTTGTCGATGAGCGCACAAGCGACGACGAGAACAAGTTTCACTGGATCGTCTCAGCTGCGGTAATCGCCATTGATCTCAACATATTCCTTTGTGAGATCGCAGGTCCACACCGTTGCCTTGCCTTTGCCGAGACCCAGCGAGACACGAATATCGATTTTTTCGTTCTTCATGTAGGCCGACACTTGAGCTTCATCGTAAGAGGGATCGCGCAGACCCTTGTGGGCTACGCGAATGCCGCCGAACGAAATCGCTAAACGATCGCGGTCCGCAGGCTCGCCAGCTTTGCCAACCGCAGCAACAATGCGGCCCCAATTCGCGTCTTCACCTGCAATGGCCGTTTTCACCAACGGCGAATTAGCGATCGAAAGTGCGATCTTTTTTGCCGATGCATCGCTCTTGGCACCATCGACTGTGATCTCTACGAAATGGCGCGCACCCTCGCCATCCTTCACGACCTGATGGGCGAGATCCATCACGAGCGCGTTGAGCGCCTTGCTGAAAGCAGCCAAGCGCTTGTCACCCGCTGAAATTATCTTCGGACAACCGCGCTTCTTGGCAGCGCCCGTCGCGAACAGGATCAGCGTATCGGAGGTCGACGTATCGCTATCGACCGTAATCGCGTTAAAGGACGGATTGACTGCATTTTTCAAAAGCGTCTTGAGCGCACCGGCGGCAATCGGTGCATCGGTGAAGACGAAGGAGAGCATCGTCGCCATATCCGGCGCGATCATACCAGCGCCTTTCGCAATGCCGTTAATCGTCACCGCGACACCATCGATCTTAACCGTCTTCGTCGCCACCTTGGGATAGGTGTCCGTGGTCATGATGGCTTTGGCGGCCTCAAGCCATGCATCGCCTGTCGCGCGCGCTGCGCAATCGGCGAGCACGCCATTGAATTTCGTTGCATCGAGCGGTTCACCGATTACGCCCGTCGAGGCGAGCACGATTTCAGCCGGCTTGCAGCCCAATGCCTTAGCGGCAATCTGTGCGGTCAATTTGACGGCCTGTGCGCCGGTCTTACCGGTGAAAGCATTCGCATTGCCGGAATTGACGACAAGCCCGCGCGCTTTGCCGCCCTTGAGCGCCGCACGGCACCAATCGACCGGTGCAGAGGGACATTTCGAAGTGGTGAAAACGCCAGCCGCTGCCGTCCCCTCTTCTACTGTCACAAGGAGCACGTCGGTGCGGTTCTTGTAGCGGATCCCGGCCTCGGCAGTCGCAAGGCGAACACCCTCGATGGCAGGCAGTGTGGGATAGGTTTTCGGTGCTAGCGGAGAAATCGTGGCAGACATGCTCTTATTCCAGAGAGGGGTTCAGGTGTAAAAAAGGGGCCGCCCGCGGGGCGACCCCTTCAACTCACTTCTTCGGCTGGGTGGCCGGCGCTGCCGGGGCAGGCGCCGCTGGAGTCGCGGCCGGTGTATCCTTCTTGTCGATCTTCAGCGACGTGCGCAGCTTGCCAATGATGTCGGTCTGGACTTGGCGCTCGAGGAATTGCTGCACTTGATCCTTCACCTCATCGTATGACGGCGGCTTCTTCTCGCGCACATCCTCGACCTTGATGATGTGCCAACCGAACTGCGTCTTGACCGGATCGGAGACTTGGCCGGGCTTCATCTTGGAGGCGGCATCGCCGAATTCTGGCACCATACGATCCGTCGTAAACCAGCCGAGATCACCACCCTCTTTGCCCGAGCCGGGGTCTTTTGAGAATTCCTGCGCGAGCTTGGCAAAATCTTCGCCAGATTTGAGCTTGGCGGTGATGGTCTTGGCCTCTTCCTCGGAGGGGACGAGGATGTGGCGCGCCTTGATCTCCAATTCCGGCTTCATAGCCTTGATAGAATCCTCATAGAGCTTGCGCATCTTCTCTTCCGTGACCTGTTTCTTGGTCTCGGCGGCCAGATAAGCCTCAAGCAGCAGCTTGTCCTTGGTATAATTGAGGCGGCGGAGATAATCCTCGCCCTGATCGAGCTTGGCGGCAATCGCGGCCTGAGCCCCAGCCTTGATGTCGGCGAGATAGCTGATGGCGTAATCCCGCTTCTGGGCATCCGAAACCTGCGGCGGCAGGGAGGAGGCAAGGTCCTCATAGGCCAGCTCGAGGTCCTTTTCAGTGATTGGCTTGCCATCGATGGTCCCCACGACCCCATCTTTGGCGGTGGTTTGGGCCAAAAGCGCGCCCTGCGGCATGGTAAGGCCGGCCAAAAGGGCGAGGACCGGTAGAGAAAGGGTCAAGGGGACGCGCATCGAAAGCTCCGGAGCGTGAAAAATAGGCGAGAGAGAAGTGGACGAAGCGCGCCCCGCTGGCAAGGCTTAATGACGCACGTTCGTACCTTTTTAAGCCTATTGAACCTTTGAAAATCGGGCTGAAACACCTTAAGTGAGGGCCTCCGGTATGCAGCGTCCGAATGCGGTTCTGCCCTCTCTGGGTTCCCGCCAAGCTGTCTCCGGACCAGAGGGGCCAATTCTGCCGGCCTCCCAGAATTTGAAGGGTCTTCGATGTTCGGCGCACTCGCCAAGAAAATCTTCGGCTCGGCCAATGATCGCCGGTTGAAAACCTATCGCGCGCCTGTGGCCGCCATCACTGCACTCGAAGCCGAGCTGCAGAAACTCTCCGACGACGAGTTGCGCGCGCAGACCCAGAAGTTTCGCGACGAACTCGCACAGGGCAAGACGCTCGACGATATTCTCATCCCAGCCTTCGCTACGGTGCGCGAAGCTGGACGCCGCGCACTCGGCCAGCGCCATTTCGATGTCCAGCTGATCGGCGGCATGGTGCTGCACGAAGGCAGCATCGCAGAAATGCGCACTGGCGAAGGCAAAACGCTGGTCGCCACGCTGGCCGTCTATTTGAACGCACTGTCTGGGAATGGCGTCCACGTCGTTACTGTGAACGATTACCTCGCACGCCGCGACTCCGAATGGATGGGCCGTCTATACAAATTCCTCGGTCTCACCGTCGGCGTGATTGTGCACGGTCTCGATGACGAAGAGCGCAAGGCCGCTTATGCCTGCGACATCACCTATGGCACGAACAATGAGTTCGGCTTCGACTATCTGCGCGACAATATGAAATACGATCTGTCGCAGATGGTGCAGCGCGGCCATTCCTTCGCCATCGTCGATGAAGTCGACTCGATCCTTGTTGACGAAGCGCGGACGCCGCTCATCATCTCGGGCCCGCTCGACGATCGCTCCGATCTCTACAACACAATCAATAAAATCCTGCCAAAACTTGTGCCGGGCGACTTTGAAGTCGACGAGAAGCAGCGCGCCGTCTCACTGACGGAAGCAGGCAATGAGCATATAGAAGAATTACTCGCCGAAGCGGGTCTTCTGAAGGAAGGCTCGCTCTACGACGCGACTAACATCACGCTCGTTCATCATGTCAATCAGGCGCTGCGTGCCCATACGCTGTTCCAGCGGGACAAGGATTACATCGTCCGCAATGGCGAAGTGGTGATCATTGACGAATTTACCGGGCGCATGATGCCGGGCCGCCGTTATTCCGAAGGGCTGCATCAGGCACTCGAGGCTAAAGAGCATGTGCAGGTCCAGCCCGAAAACCAGACGCTTGCTTCGATCACCTTCCAGAATTACTTCCGCCTCTATAACAAACTGGCGGGAATGACCGGCACGGCCGCCACCGAGGCCGACGAGTTTATGGATATCTATAAACTCGAAGTCGTCGAGATCCCGACAAATCTGCCGGTTAAGCGAATCGACGAAGATGACGAGGTTTATCGCTCGGCGGAAGAGAAGTTCCGCGCCATCACGCGCGAGATCGAAGAGGCTGCCAAGAAGGGGCAACCTCTTCTTGTCGGTACGACGTCGATCGAAAAATCCGAGCAGCTTGCTGATCATCTGATTTCGCAAGGTTTCAAGTTGATCGACTTCTCGAAACCAGACGCGCTTGAGCCTCTCTACCAAGCCGCGCGCGATGGTCGTGCCTCCAAGTATTTTGCCGTCTTGAACGCGCGCTTCCACGAGCAGGAGGCCTTCATCGTTGCACAAGCCGGCGTACCCGGTGCGGTCACGATCGCGACCAACATGGCAGGCCGCGGCACCGATATTCAGCTCGGCGGCAATGCCGACATGCGCATAGGCCACGATCTCGGCGACATGCCAGAAGGCGAGGAACGCACGCGGCGCGAGGCCGAGATCCGCGCTGAGATCGCCGATTTCAAGAAAAAGGCGCTCAACGCCGGTGGCCTTTATGTGATCGGCACGGAACGCCACGAAAGTCGCCGCATCGATAATCAGCTGCGTGGCCGTTCAGGCCGCCAGGGTGACCCCGGCCGCTCGAAATTCTTCCTGTCGCTACAGGACGACCTCATGCGCATCTTCGGTTCCGAGCGCATGGATGGCATGCTAACGAAGCTTGGCCTGAAGGACGATGAAGCCATCATCCATCCTTGGATCAACAAGGCCATCGAAAAGGCGCAGCAGAAGGTCGAAATGCGTAATTTCGACATGCGGAAAAACATCCTGAAATATGACGATGTGATGAACGATCAACGCAAGGTCGTGTTCGAACAGCGTCGTGATTTCATGGCCGATGACAGTGTGCGCACGACGATCGACGATATGCGCCATGGCGTGATTGACGACATTGTTGCCCGCCACATCCCGGAAGGAGCCTATCCAGAGCAATGGGATCTGGCTGGCCTCAATGAGGACATCCAAAAATTCCTCTCGATGGAACTGCCCGTTGCCGATTGGGCCAAGGAAGAAGGCATCGCGGACGAAGAAATTCGCGACCGCATTCGCGAAGCAGCAGACACAGCCTATGCGGCCCGCGTCGAGCGCAACACGCCCGAGGTCATGACCTATGTCGAGAAGCAAGTTCTTCTTCAGATGCTCGACCATCTCTGGCGCGAACATCTCGTCACGCTCGATCAATTACGGCAAGTGATTGGCTGGCGCGGCTATGCCCAGCGTGATCCGCTGAACGAATATAAGTCGGAAGCGTTCGAACTTTTTGACGGATTAATCGGCCATCTGCGCGAGAACGTCACGGGCCAACTCATGCGGATCGAAGTACAATTTGCGCCACCAACGCAGCCAGACTTACCGCCCATGACGGCAAGCCATCTCGACCCCAACACAGGCGAGAATGAAATGGCGATGGCCAACCTTGCTTTCGCGACACCAACCGATAAGCAGGAACGCGACCCGAACAATCCTGACACATGGGGACGTGTAGGCCGCAACGAGCCGTGTCCCTGCGGCTCGGGCAAAAAGTACAAGCACTGCCACGGTCAGTTCGGTTAAGTGAAAAAAATCCGGTAATGTTCTTACCGGATTTTTTGTTGGACTGGCAGCAAGGTTGTCCGCGCAATTGCGGAAGGCTAAGAGCGCAAAAGCAATTATGCTGAAAGGCCTATAGTGAACCCTGAATGTTTTCGCATTCGAGTTCAAGCCCCTCCATTTGCCGCAAAAGATTGCCATTGATGCGCCGGAGCGCACGATAGACGATGTTTTCCGTCGAGCGGATTCCATCCTGCGCGATCCCCTTGCGGCGGTAGTGTCGCACTTCCTCGCGCAATTCGGAGAAACGCAGACAAACAAAGCTGCGCTTGTCGCGGGCATAATCGGTTGCAAGCGCATTGTAGCGCTGCACGAAATCTCGGAACTCGGCATAGACGCGCGCGCGCGAAAAACGATTAGGCGCAACCTCAGGCTGGCTTGGCCAATTCTCGTTGAACAAGGAATAGATGCCGACCCCCGGTTCGATCCGACCTTCCACCGTATCGGCGTAAAAGCTGAAATCGGCCTTCCGTCCATAAAAAGTCACGCGGTTGAAAAGAAACTCGTTGAGGTCGTTCACTTTGGACAGATAACGCCGCAATACTTTCGGATCGCCCTTGAAAGACGTCGGATCAATGATGATGTGAATGTCGACATCGGAAAGATCGTCATATTCAAAGGATGCAAGGCTGCCGACATAAAGCATGTCGAGGATTCTCAAATCATGCATCCTCAAATCGTTGAACCGCGCCTTGGCAAAGGTCAGAGATTTCTGCCGCACGTCCTGACGTAACTTCGGGCCATCAAAAAAAGTCTTGGGCAGGCGGCTTGGAAACACCATCATCCGATCTGCGACCTGCCGCAAAGCTGCGGCATCAAGCGTGACCAGTTTCGGCTTCGTAGCCAGCATCTGCGCCAATCGGTCCCGGTGAACGGCAACCGAGCTTTCCTCGGCAATGGCAGCACCAGGCAGAATCGACAGGCTCAGAAGCAAAAGAAAAGACAGAGCTTTGCAGCGCATGAACAACACCATGATCGCGGGCGCGCCCGAACACGCGCCCTCCTCACACTGTCTGCGCTGTCCGACCGTAACGATCAAGCAGGGGTGTCGCGGATGCTCTACTTCCCGCGACAGACATCGGTCATCGAGCTGCCATTGGCGTAAAGGCTCTTCATCCACCCTTCGGAAGCAAAATAGGCGACGAATTCATTGCCATAGCGGCGCACCTTGCCCCACACCGTCACGCCGTCTTCCTCGGCCTTATAGCGGATGACAATGTAATCGACCTGCCCTGCATCAGACGCCCACTGGAACCGCTTCGCCTCATTGTCGAAGGTAATCCGGTAAGAATAGCGCGAATTCGTACAGTTCATCTGAAAGACTTCGGCGGCCGCGGGTTGTGCGGCCAAAACCGTGGCAAGGCCCAGCGCCAGCGCCCACCCGGTCAGCGTTGAAAACTTCATCGTGTCCCTCCGTCTGACACGCCCCACCGCCATGATGCAGCAAGTTTCGTGCAAGTTCGAGAGGGTGACGAAACGGTGGTTTGAACCCAGCAGGAACATACCCTTACAGGGCCCCAAAACGATCACGCACCCGGATCCGTGAGGATCGGGTGCGTGCGATCGATAATCGATCGGATCCATCTAAAGGTCAGGCGAACCTGCCTGCCCTTGATCACGGCCTTCGCGAATGGGGCCGGGACGCTGGGCGGCTTGCTGAGAAAATCACAGCAAGCCCCGATGGATCAAAGGCCATTACGCCTTCGGCGCAGCAGCAGCGGCCTTCGCCTTGCGCGGACGGCCAGCGCCCTTACGGCGAGCCTTACGAGCAGCAGGCTTCTTGCCAGCAGACTTGCCAGCCTTGAGAGCCGCAACTGCAGCCTTCGCAGCCTTCAGAGCAGCCGAAGCCTTCTTGACCTTGGCCTGAGCGGCCTTCATCTTCTTGGCGAGAGCAGCCTTTGCCTTCTTGGCAGCAGCCTTCGCCTTAGCGTTGGCAGCCTTTGCCTTGGCAGCAGCAGTGCGCTTGGCAGCGGGCTTACGACCAGCCTTGCGGGCCGGCTTGGCTTTAGCAGCGGATTTCTTCGGGGCCTTCATGATCAACAGTCCTCCCAGCGCCATGTCCAATCATGGCGAGTGAATCAAAGCTTAGAATCTTGGAAATACCAAGAGTCCATTGACGATTTCGCTCGCAATTTCTGAATAATTTGATAACAGCCGCGCTCCAAGGCTCGATTCTGTCCATATTAAGTTATTGAATTTGCTAATAAGTTTAGTTGTGCAAGTGTTCGTTAGAAAAAGCAAAAAAAAATGCATCTAACCTGCACGAAATCCCTGTTTTGCATGTCAAGCGGAACTTTGATTCGCGCAAAATGATTCGATACGCGTTTGAAGTGATTCGTTTTGACACCTGCGCGCGACGTGATGCTCACCCTTTTTACGCTGCCCAACACGTTTCGATGTGCTTCGAAAGTCGCACCGTCATGGCGATCCGAATGAAGCGTTGAACGTCGTTCAACGCGTTCTGATTTCCGCGGCAGGGCAATTGCGTCGCCCCTGCTCAAGGCATTGATGCGCGGCAATGCTGCGATGAAATTCCTGCACGAGCCAGAAGCCTGCACCGAACAAAATGAGCACAACGATCGCTGTCAGCAACGCCTGCTTGGTCCGCACATCTTCTTCTTGTGCGGGATCGGATTGGGATTGATCGACGAAACGCGCAGGGTGCGCGCGGTCGGAGGGACGCGGGGTTTGTCCGCCGCCACTCATTGTGCGGCGGTGAGATCCGCCGTCACGATCGCTTGTGCACCAGGCATCAGCTTGCGTGCAGCGGCTGCATCCGAAACCCGCTCCGCATTGTCTTGCCCCGCGCGGCGTGGCGGCAACGGCACAGTGGCAGGGAACGACGTTGCACCCGCCGGTGCCGATGTTTCGCTACCGCCGAACCAACGTTGCAGCACCGACTTTTCAGGCACTGCATTGGTCGCTGATTGCTGCGGTGCGCTCACAGGCGCTTGTTCTTTCTTGTCGCCGAAGAGCGATCCGAAACCGGAAAACATGGTGAAGCCCGATGCGGGCGCGGGCGCTGGCACCGCCTGTACCGTGCCGGTCGAAGCAGCGGGCGCAACGGTTGCGACAGCTTGTGCCGGTGCCTGCTGCGTTGGCTTTGCAACGGATGCCGTATTGGATGGCGCGGCATTCTTAGGTGTGCCGTTCGCATCGAGATGGACGACTTCCACGGCACCAATTGCTTCAGGCCGGCTCACATCGCCCAATCTAGCGGTGCGGTCGGCACGCTGGCTGATAACACGATCCCCAGCAAGCGCGACGAAGCTGCTGCTCTCGCGGAACGATTCATGCTGGCTGCCATCGGCGTAGCGCACGGAGATGGCGGGCGTCCCGCGCTCAATCAGCTCGGCGACTTTCTTGGTGTCGCTTTGCTGTTTCGCATTCACCGCCTCAGCAAGCGTTTCGTCGACCTTCAGCGTCGGGCAGACTCCAACCGGATCCGGACGTCCGCCTTCGGCCGAAGCGTTGAAATAATATTTTTGGCCGCAATAGCCCACCTGCGGCTCGCGCTTCGTCACTTCAAAATGATCGTTGCCTTCCTTCAGGTTCTTCCAGAAAGGCATGTTCGGGTCATGGCGAAACTTGGCAAGATTTTCCGCCGTCATGCGGAACGGGAAGGATTGGAACTGCACCGCCTTCTGTCCACCCGCAAAGCTTTCGCGCATGATCGCGTAAAGCTCTTCCATCTGGTCATTCGTCATCGCGAAGCAACCGCGCGACGAGCAAGTCCCATGAACCATGATATCGCCACCCGTACGCGCCATCGCGCGCTCAAGCGGGTTGGGATAGCCGACATTAAAGGACAGCCAGAACGCCGAGTTCGGATTCATCTGCGCTGAGGTGATGTAGTAGAAACCTTCCGGAACCTGACGGTCGCCTTCCTTCTTCTTCGGACCGAGTTGCCCCGACCAGCGGCAGACAGGATAGCTCTTCACAAGCGCGTATTCGCCGCTCGCCGTCTGCTTCCAGATCTCGATTTCTGATTCCTGCTTATAGGCGCGTACGAGCACTGGCGCGTTCTTCGACGAACCCTTCGCTTCCATCTTGGCAACGGTGGCTGCCGGGACCGGCGCATAGGCGCGGGCAGGATATTTGCCACGCTGTTCCTCGCACCCAGCCACAACGAGCAGGGCAGCGGACGACAGGATCAGACGCGAAACAGTGGTGGACACCATGCCTGCTATTCCCTCAAGCGCACGACGACATTTGCAACGCCATCGTTAACGACGCCATCCTTTCCCATTTCTTACCATCGGCCCGTTCGACCCGATGCCATGGTTAAGAAAGAGCTAAACAGCGTCAGCTTATCTTGTTCATACCTTCCGGCCAATGGCCAGAAATTTGGCTGCACGTCGGTCACGTAAAGCATCTGGGGAGAGCGGAACGAGCTCGGATAGGGCCGCTGCCATCGCGTCGCCTGCGGCCCTGATTGCCGCATCGGGGTCGCGATGCGCGCCGCCAACCGGCTCTGTCACAATACCGTCGATGATGCCGAACTTCAGCAGATCCTGCGCTGTGATCTTCATATTAGTCGCAGCATCCTGAGCCCGTCCCGGATCGCGCCACAAGATCGAAGCGGAGGCTTCCGGCGATGCCACCGTGTAAATGGCGTGCTCCATCATGAGGACCTTGTTGCAGGATGCGATAGCGACCGCACCACCCGATCCGCCTTCACCGATTACGAGCGCGACATTGGGTACGCCGAGCGAGAGGCACCGATCTGTCGACCGCGCAATCGCTTCTGCCTGCCCACGCTCTTCAGCATCAATACCGGGATAGGCACCGGCCGTGTCGACAAAACTGAGAACCGGCAAGCCGAAACGATCGGCTAGATCCATCAAGCGTACCGCCTTGCGATAGCCCTCAGGCATCGCCATACCAAAATTGTGTTTGAGACGGCTTTCGGTGTCGAAGCCTTTCTCCTGACCGATGACACAGACGGCTTCGCCGCGAAAACGGCCGAAGCCACCAACAATGGCTTCGTCCTCACCAAACAGGCGATCGCCTGCCAGTGGGGTGAAATCTTCGACCAACCTGTCGAGATAATCACGATAATGCGGCCGCATTGGATGGCGGGCCACCATTGTCTTTTGCCACGGCGTCAAACTGCCATAGAGCTCACGCAACGACGCATTCGCCCGGTTCTGTAGCCGTGCAGCTTCGTCGCGCACGGATTCCGAACCATTCGCCTCGGCGATCACGCGAAGTTCGTCGACCTTCGCCTCGATCTCCGCGA
>JAIYCE010000037.1 GCA_027488155.1 Hyphomicrobiales bacterium
CGACCGCATCGCCTTCGTGCCGCAGGAAGCGGTGATCTTTGGCACATCGATCGCGGATAACATTGCCTACGGCCAGAAGCACGCGACGCGCGATCAGATCCGTCGCGCTGCGGAATTGGCCGCAGCAGCCGAGTTCATTGAGAAGCTTCCCGAAAGCTACGATACGGTTGTTGGCGAACGTGGCGTCACGCTGTCGGGCGGCCAACGCCAACGCCTCGCAATTGCCCGCGCCATTTTGCGTGACGCGCCGATCCTTCTGCTCGATGAAGCGACGAGCGCCCTCGATGCGGAAAACGAACGTCTCGTGCAAGCCGCCCTCGATCACCTGATGGAAGGCCGCACCACGCTTGTGATCGCGCACCGACTCGCCACCATTTTGAAAGCCGATCGTATTCTCGTCATGGAGAGCGGCCAGATCGTGGAAGAAGGCACACATACTGCGCTGGTGGCGAAGAACGGATTGTATGCCCGCCTCGCAAGGCTGCAATTCGGCCATGAGATGGCAGCGGAGTGAGACACTCTCTTTCCCGCATCGGCTGAGACCTCATCCAGAGGAGCGATGCGAAGCATCGCGTCTCGAAGGACGAGGGCGTGCTAGAAGGTGCAAGCTGATTTCCCTCGCGGTTCGAGATGCGGCTACGCCGCTTCTCACCATAAGGGTTTCGGTGCCAGCGCGCCTTACTTCACCCATTCATAAAAATAGGACGGCCTGCCCGAGGCGCTAAAACCCTCGCGCACGCGGCGAAATCCCTCGCGCTCATAAAAGCGGATCGCGCGGTGATTGTCGGTATTCACATCGAGGTGAAGAAAGCCCGGCGCAATGGCCTTGGCATGATCCATCAGCGCGGTTGCAATGCCTTGCCCGCGCGCATGTTTGGCAATCGCGAATTGATCGACGTGACCGGTCTCGGGATCGACGCTGACGAGGCCAAAAATCCGCCCTTCTCGACTATAGGCGATTTCAGCCTTCACGCGACCCGTAACGTAGGATTTAAACCGCTCGATGAACCAGCCGCGCCGCGCATTGAAATCGATGGCTGGATAGGTGTCGGACCATGTCTCCACCCAGAGATCGGCGCACAGATCGATCTCATCCATTCGCATCGGTCGGAACGCGACTGTCATCGCTCAGTCAGTTTCAATTCGATACGGCGATTGCGCTTATAGGCCTCGTCATTCTCGCCGAGTTCAAGCGGCTGGAATTCGGCAAAGCCTGCGGCCAGCAATTTCTGCGGCGAAATGCCTTTGGCGATCAGATATTGCACAACGGCGATGGCGCGAGAGGTGGACAATTCCCAATTATTCTTGAATTGACCCGCCCCAGAAAGGGGCCTCTTGTCGGTATGCCCATCGACGCGCAGCACCCACGGAATATCGGGTGGAATTTCGCGTGCGAGATCGACGAGCGCATTGGCGATCTTGTCGATCTCAACCTTGCCCTGCTCCGTCAAAACCGATTGGCCGGGATCGAAAAACACTTCAGATTGAAACACGAAACGATCGCCGACGATTCGAATATCGTTGCGATTGCCAAGCACCTGACGCAGCCGACCGAAGAAATCGGAGCGATAACGCGCAAGCTCTTGCACCTTCTGTGCGAGGGCCACATTGAGGCGGGAACCGAGATCGGCAATCTGGGCCTGACTTTCGCGATCGCGCTTCTCGGACGCGTCGAGCGCTTCTTCGAGCGCGGCGAGTTGACGCCTGAGTGCCGCAATCTGCTGATTGAGCGCCTCAACCTGCGCCAAGGCACGGGCCGAAATATCCTTTTCGGTCGCCAATTGCTGGCCCAGCGAACCTGCTTTCCCGGCGGCATCGGCGGCCGCTCCAGCCTGCGTATCGGCAAGCCCGAGCAGGCGACTGCGTTCGGCTTCGAGCGCGCGTAGCGTGATTGAAACCTGATTGAGATTATCTTCCGCATTGCGGCGATTGACGCGCTCAAGCGCCAACAGATCCGTGAGTTCGGCAATCTGCCGGTTGAGTTTTTGCAGAGCCGTGTCCTTATCGGTCACCTGCTGGCTCAGAAAGAATTGGACCATCACGAAGACGGATAAGAGGAAAACGATGGCGAGCACGAGCGTCGACAGCGCATCGACGAAGCCCGGCCAATAATCGACCGTGCGCGCGGCGCGGCGCCGTGAGCGGGAAAAGCTCATTTCCTAAGCCCTCCAAGCGCACGCGCGAGGAAGGTTTTCATTTCTTGGTCCCGCGCGGCCTGCGCATCGACCCAATCACGCAGCATCTGCTGTTCACTGCGCATATGGGCGACCATGGTTTGCAGACTTTCAGCGAGGCTTGCCACCGCTTCGCCCGGCGGCATGGTTTGCCGGATGGTTTCGAGCGTGGCTTCGATTTGCGCAAGACGATCGGCAGGCGTCTCTGGTTCCACGGCGAGATCGAGAACGGCTGCACTCAGCCAATCCTCTAACTCCTGATAAAAACGATTCTGCGCCTGCCCTGCCTGTAGATCGAGAAAACCAAGGACGAGCGAGCCGGCGAGACCGAAGAGCGAGGACGAGAATGAAATGCCCATACCGCTCAACGGAGCAGCCAGCCCCGACTTCAACTCATCGAACATGAGCCCCGCATCGGCACCGCCCTTCATCGTCTGAATGACGCGGCCCACTGAACTGACCGTTTCAAGCAAACCCCAAAACGTGCCGAGAAGACCGAGAAACACCAGGAGCCCGGTGAGGTAGCGGCCAATGTCGCGTGCTTCATCAAGACGCAATGCGATGGAATCGAGCGCCGCGCGCAATGACAGTGTCGAGACGTTGCTCGGCCCCGTTCGGTTGAGGAGAATTGCAAGTGGCTGCAAAAGGACAGGCGTATAGCTTCGCGCTCGCGGTACGGTTGCGCCCGCATGCCAGCCATTCACCCAGTTGATTTCACGAAAGAGCTGAGTGACACCGCGAAAGCTGAGCAGAATGCCAATCGCCAACACGGCAATGATCAGACCGTTGAGTCCGGGATTGGCGAGAAACGCATTCCAGATCGGCTGGTAAAGAATGAATGCAATGAAACCTGATAGGATGACGAAGACCGCCATCCGTAACAGATAGATGCGGGGTTTCGTCAGACGGTCGCGGGAAGTCGGAGCGGAGAGTTTCATACCCCATGTTCGCCGCCCGCGCGGCCATGATCAAGAGGCAGGGAGCTTCACCATGGCGAGAAGTGCTTTATGCATGGCTTCATTGCCACAGACGACGTCGCGTGTGGCGGGTGTAAACTCCGCTCCTGTCATATCGCTGACATATCCGCCCGCCTCCTTGATGAGGATGGCACCTGCCGCAACGTCCCAGCTGCTTAAGCCACGTTCCCAATAGCCATCATACCGGCCCGCTGCGACATAAGCGAGGTCGAGTGCAGCCGCGCCAAAACGGCGCACACCTGAGCATTGCGCCATCACCTTGCCCAGGATGCCCTGAAATTCTTGATGATGCGGGCGACCGATCGTGGGAATGCCGGTCGCAAACACGGCATCGGCGGCATGGTCGCGGCCCGCTACACGCATGCGGCGGTTATTGAGAAATGCACCCTTACCACGCTCGGCGATGAACAATTCGTCCTTGATCGGATCGTAGACGACGCCCGCCACAATTGTCCCCTCGCGCTCAAGCGCGAGCGACACACAGAAATGCGGAATGCCATGCAAAAAATTGATCGTGCCGTCGAGCGGATCGATGTGCCAGCGATGCGCCTTGTCCTTACCTTCGACGACGCCGCTTTCTTCCATCACGAAACCGTAATCAGGCCGCGCCTTCAATAGCGCTTCATGCAACGCCTTCTCGGCCTTGTGATCTGCGTTCGAAACGAAATCGCCGGGGCCCTTGCGCGAGACCTGCAATTGTTCGACTTCGCCGAAGTCCCGGCGGAGACCGCGCGCGGCTTTCATCACCGCATCGACCATCACGGTCATCTGGGGGGAACGGATCATGGCAGGCTCTCCGGCGTCAAACAGCAAGGCCGCTTACCCGCAAAGCAGGCGAAAGCGCAGCGCCTCGTCTCACGCGGGCGAGCCGAGGTCAAGCCGCGGCCACGCGGGTCAGGGGCTCAGGAAACGTTGAACAGCCTCTTCGGCCTGCCGCCGCTCGCCCGGCGTTAGCTCGCGCATCGCATCGTCAAGCCAAGGGTCTTTCAACCCCTGCGCATTCGACAGGATCGCCCATTTGGCACCTTCGACAAGATCGCGCCGAACACCACGACCGGCAAAATAAAGCCGCGCCAAGCGATTTTGTGCAACTGCGCCATTCTTCTCCGCCGCACGGCGGAACATGGCTGCTGCCGCCTGCTCATTCTTGGCAACGCCCTCGCCATTGAACAGCATGATGCCATATTCGGTTTCAGCGGCGACATTTTTGCTGAGCGCCGCACGCCCCATCCAGAGCGCCGCATCGGGTGGGCTTTTGGGTACGCCGCGCCCCTCTTTGTAAAGCACAGCCAGCCCATATTGTGCATCCGCATCGCCGCGCAGCGCAGCATCCTGGAACAACGTCACCGCGCGCCGGTCGGAATCCGCCTTGCCGTCGGTAAGCAGCATCAAGCCAAACGCATAGGCGGCCGCAGGGACTTTCGCCGACGCTTTCTCAAGCAGCGCCCTGGCTCCCGGCTCATCTTTCGTAACGCCCTTGCCTTCGAGTTTCAGCATCGCCAGCGCATATTGTCCCTGCGCATCGCCAGCAGCCGCCGCCTTCTGAAAATTCTGGCCCGCCTTGACGAGATCGGGTTTGACGCCGAAGCCCTTGGCGTACAATTCACCCATCAATGTGAACGCGGCGCCATCCTTTGGATTGGCTTTCGCGCGTGCTTCGGCTTCCTGCATTGCCTCGCGATAAAGCCCCAATTGATAAGCGGCATAAGCCTTATCGCCTTCCTGCGTGGGAAGACGTTGCGCGGATTGCGGCATCGGCAGAAATTTCGGCGCTTGTGGCTTGGCTTGCTGTTGCGCGGATGCAGTCTTCACCGCCATCGGCGAAACGATCGCCAACATAACTGCAAAAATGAGAGAAGAGGGCCGCGTTCTCATCACGCGCCAGCGTCAGCCCCGCCGAGCGCATAGAGCGCGCGTTGCATGGCCGCTGCCGGGCCTTCTTCATCACGAAAAACATAATCGCCGAGCGCAACGAATTCGCAACCCGTCGCGGCGAGCGGACCGACATCGTCGATCGTCGGCGCATAGGCCACGCACGGAACCTGAAACAATTCCGCCCACCATTGCGCGCGTTCGATAATGGCGGAAATCGGCGGCACCGAGCCATCGGGCCGCGGCTCACCGAACATCACATAATCGGTCCCGAGCTCGGCTGCCTCCATCGCATCGTGGCGCGCCGGCAATCCACCGACGCCGCACATGCGATCTTGAGCGCGGAGAATTTCGAGCGCCGGGCCGACGGCATCAAGCCCGCTGACATGCGCGCCATCGGCACCCGTCCGCGCGACAAGTTCCGGATGGCCATCGAGCATCAGGGCCGCGCCCTTGCCTTGGACGATGGGGGCGACGGCCTTGGCAAGATTGATCTTGGATCGATCATCGGTTTCCGGCAGACGTAAAATGACGGCATCGACCGGCACAGCCGCCAAAGCAGCCGAAAGCGCCTGCGGCAGCGTCGCCGCATCGGGCTCAAAAGGGGTGAACAGAACGAGGCGGGCCTGATTCGACATGAATGAGCCTTACCCCGAAGCCTTGCCCCTGTGCAACGCGGAGCCATCGGGCCCCGACCCAAAAAGAAAAGCCCCGCTCGCGCGGGGCCTTTCCAGCGCCTTGCGGATCCTTAGCTGAACTTCGGATCAAGCTCGCCCTTGGCGTAGCGGGACGCCATCTCGGAGAGCGTGAGCACGCGCTTGATCTTGGAGGCCTGACCTGCCGTGTTGAACTCTTCCAAACGTTGCTTGCAGAGCTTGGTCATCGCGTCCATCGCGGGCTTCAGATATTTGCGCGGATCAAATTCGCCCGGATGCTCGGCGAGGATCTTGCGGATCTGGCCGGTCATCGCCATGCGGTTGTCGGTGTCGATGTTGATCTTGCGCACGCCATGCTTGATGCCGCGTTGAATTTCTTCCACCGGCACGCCCCATGTCTGCGGCATTTTCCCGCCATAGGCGTTGATGATGTCTTGCAGATCCTGCGGCACCGACGACGAGCCATGCATCACGAGATGCATGTTCGGCAGCAGGCGATGGATTTCTTCGATCACATGCATCGCCAGAATCGCGCCATCGGGCTTGCGCGAGAATTTGTAAGCGCCATGCGACGTGCCCATCGCAATCGCGAGCGCATCGACCTTCGTTGCGCGGACGAAATCGGCGGCTTCCTTCGGGTTCGTCAGAAGCTGGTCGTGCGACAGCTTGCCTTCCGCGCCATGCCCGTCTTCCTTGTCGCCCATGCCGGTTTCGAGCGACCCGAGAACCCCGAGCTCGCCTTCGACCGAGATGCCGCCCAAATGCGACATATCGACAACCTGCTTGGTCACGCCGACATTGTACTCCCAATCGGCCGGTGTCTTGCCGTCTTCCTTCAAAGAGCCGTCCATCATCACCGAGGTGAAGCCCGCCTGAATGGCCGTCATGCAGGTCGCGGCATTGTTGCCATGGTCGAGATGCACGCAAACTGGAATCTGCGGATAAATTTCCGTCACCGCATCCATCATGTGCTTCAGCATCACGTCATGCGCATATTGGCGCGCGCCACGCGACGCCTGAATGATGACGGGCGCATCGACAGCACTGGCAGCAGCCATGATGGCAAGCGCCTGTTCCATATTGTTGATGTTGAACGCCGGCACGCCGTAATCATGTTCGGCGGCGTGATCGAGCAGCTGGCGCAGGGTGATGCGGGCCATGGTTTCGTTCTCCCCTAAGGATCAATTCTTGCGAAGCACTTCAACGCCGGGCAGCGCCTTGCCCTCGAGCCATTCGAGGAATGCGCCACCCGCCGTTGAGACGTAAGTGAAATCATCCGCTGCATGAGCGTGATTGAGTGCAGAGACCGTATCGCCGCCGCCGGCAACCGATAAAAGCTTGCCTTCCCGCGTGAGCCGCGCCGCATCCTGCGCCACAGACACTGTGCCCTTATCGAAAGGCGCGATCTCGAACGCACCGAATGGCCCGTTCCAGACCAAGGTCTTCGCGCGTGCCAGAATGCCTGCAAGGCGGCAGGCTTCATCCGGCCCAATATCGAGGATCATCTCGTCATCATGCACATCGTCAGCCGACGCGATGCGGCTTTCAGCACCAGCCTTGAATTCCTTGGCCACGACGACTTGCTGCGGCAGAACGATTTCGCATTTCGCTTTTTCAGCTTCAACGAGAATGGATTTCGCCGTTTCGAGAAGATCTTTCTCGCATAGCGATTTACCAATTGTCTTACCTTGCGCCGCGAGAAAGGTATTCGCCATACCGCCAGCGATGATCAGAATATCGACCGTCCTGACTAGATTGCCGAGGAGTTCGAGCTTGGTCGAGATCTTCGCACCGCCAACAACGGCAGCAACTGGACGCTCCGGTTTTTCAAGCGCCTTTGACAGCGCTTCAATTTCCGCCTGCATCGTCCGGCCTGCATAGGCTGGCAAAATCTTGGCCAGACCTTCCGTCGAAGCATGCGCGCGATGCGCTGCCGAGAATGCATCGCTCACAAACAGATCGCCATTGGCCGCGAGCGCTTTCGTAAACTCCGGATCGTTCTTTTCTTCCTGCGGGTGAAAGCGCGTGTTCTCGAGGAGAAGGACATCGCCCTTCTTCATCGCATCCACCGCCTTCTTCGCCACATCGCCGATGCAATCCTCTGCAAAAGCCACCGCGCGGCCGAGGTGCTGCTCCAAAGCTTTGGCAACCGGAGCCAGCGTGTCCTTTAGATCGCGCCCCTTCGGACGGCCGAAATGCGCAAGCAAGATCACCTTGCCGCCCTTGTCGGAAATTTCGCGAATGGTCGGCAGCACGCGCTCAATACGCGTCGCATCCGACACTTCGCCGTTTTCCATCGGAACATTGAGATCAACGCGTACGAGCACGCGTTGACCGTCAAGTTTGGCATCGTCGAGAGTTTTGAAGGGGCTCGTCACTGAAGCCTCCCTTAGAGAAGCTTACCCATTGCCACCGCCGTATCGGCCATGCGGTTCGAGAACCCCCACTCATTGTCGTACCAAGACAGGATCGACACGAAATTGCCGTCCATCACCTTGGTCTGATCCATGTGGAAGATTGAGGAATGCGGATCATGGTTGAAATCGATCGACACATTCGCCGCATTGGTGAAGCCGAGGACACCCTTGAGCGAACCTTCGGCCGCCGCCTTGATGGCCGCGTTCACTTCGTCCTTGGACGTGCCGCGCTTGGCCAAAAATTTCAAATCGACGACCGATACATTCGGCGTCGGCACGCGCATGGCGAAACCGTCGAGCTTGCCATTGAGTTCTGGCAGGACGAGGCCAACGGCCTTCGCAGCACCCGTCGAGGTCGGGATCATCGACAGAGCCGCAGCGCGTGCGCGGTAGAGGTCCTTGTGCATCGTGTCGAGCGTCGGCTGGTCGCCCGTATAGGAGTGGATCGTCGTCATCATGCCGCGCTCGATGCCGATGGCATCGTTGAGAACTTTTGCGACGGGCGCGAGGCAGTTCGTCGTGCAAGACGCATTCGAGACGACCAGATGATCTTTCGTCAGCTTGTCGTGATTGACGCCATAGACGACCGTGAAATCGGCACCGTCGGCAGGTGCAGACACGAGCACGCGCTTGGCACCGGCTTCGAGATGCGCGGCGGCTTTGTCACGGGAGGTGAAGATGCCGGTGCATTCGAGCGCGATGTCGACGCCGAGTTCCTTGTGCGGCAATTCAGCCGGGTTCTTGATCGCTGTTACCTTGATCGGGCCGCGACCGACATCGATCGTATCGCCCTTGACGATCACGTCATGCGGAAAACGGCCATGCACCGAATCGTAGCGCAGAAGATGCGCATTGGTTTCCACCGGACCGAGATCGTTGATGGCGACGACTTCGATGTCCTTGCGGCCAGATTCGATGATCGCGCGAAGGACGTTACGGCCAATACGGCCAAAGCCATTGATAGCAACACGGACGGTCATGTGCATTCTCCCTGTTCGAACGTTCAAACCCGGAGAGGCGCGCGCCAGACGCTGACGCCTGTCCGATCAATCCATAAACGAAAGCGCGTCAGAGATGCGCCATCGCTTCCTTCACCGCATGCTCGGCCGTGATGCCGAATTGTGCGTAGAGTTCTTTGTAAGGCGCGCTTGCACCGAACGAATTCATGCCGATGAACGCGCCTTTCGGCCCGATCACTTGATCCCAGCCCATGCGGATGCCCGCTTCGATGGCGATGTTCACGGCCGCATCGCCAATGATGGCGGCGCGTTCGCCATCCGACAAGGCAAGAAGACGTGTTAAGGACGGCACCGAAACCACACGCGCAGCGATGCCCTTCTCGGCAAGCTGCGACTGCGCCGCCATGGCGATTTCCAATTCCGAGCCGGAAGCAAACAGCGAGACCTGCGCCTTGCCTTGCGCGGGCGATGCTTCATACGCGCCCTTGGCGCAGAGATTGGTCTGCGAATTCGCCTTGCGGAACGGAGCGAGATTTTGCCGCGTCAGCGCGAGGATGCTTGGCCTGTTGGCATTTTCGAGCGCAAGCTGCCAGCATTCCGCCGTCTCCACTGGATCGGCCGGGCGAAACACATCGAGATTCGGAATGGCCCGCAAAGCGGCGAGATGTTCGACCGGCTGATGCGTCGGCCCATCTTCGCCAAGGCCGATGGAATCGTGCGTCATCACGTAAACCACGCGCACGCCCATCAGCGCCGAAAGGCGAATGGCCGGGCGGCAATAATCGGTGAAGACCATGAAGGTCGCACCGGCGGGAATGACGCCGCCATGCAGTGCCATACCATTCATGGCCGCAGCCATACCGTGCTCGCGAATACCATAGTGAATGTAGCGACCGCCATATTCGCCAGCCTTCAACACGGTCAGGTTTTTTGTCTTCGTGTTGTTCGACGGCGTCAAATCCGCTGAACCGAGGATCAATTCCGGCACAACGGCGGTGATGGTCTCAAGCGCAACTTCTGACGCTTTGCGCGTCGCAATCGCTTGCGGCTCGGCGACAAGTTTCACTTTCAGTGCATCAATCGCGGGCGCAAGCGCGTCTGGCAATTTGCCTGCCACACGGCGTTCGAACTCCGAGCGCTTTGCTGCTTCGAGATGAGCGAGATTGGCCTGCCAAGCCGTGCGCTTTTCAGCGGAGCGTTTGCCAATCGCACGCCACGCCGAAATCACTTCACCGGGAACGGCAAACGCGTCAGCCAATAGGCCAAGCTTATCTTTCGCGGCTTTCAATTCATCGCCGCCGAGCGGCTCGCCATGCGCCTTCGATGTGCCAGCGCGGTTGGGCGCGCCATAGCCGATGATCGTCTTGCAGGCGATCAGCGTCGGGCGATTTGCCTTCTGCGCGGCTTCGATGGCGCTTGCAATCGCTTCGGGATCGTGACCGTCGACGCGCGTCGTCGCCCATCCGGCCGCATCGAAACGCTTTAGCTGATCGACCGAATCTGCAATCGAGAGGGGGCCGTCGATGGATATGCCATTATCGTCCCACAGCACGATGAGACGGTTCAATTGCAGGTGACCGGCAAGCGCGATCGATTCCTGCGAAATGCCTTCCATGAGATCGCCATCGGAGGCGAGCACATAGGTGAAATGATCGACAACGCTGTCGCCGAACTCCGCCGCCATGTGGCGCTCAGCAATCGCCATGCCCACCGCCGTGGCAAGCCCTTGTCCGAGCGGACCTGTTGTCGTTTCGACGCCTTGGGTATGACCATATTCGGGATGGCCCGGCGTCTTCGAGCCCCATTGGCGAAAGCGCTTCAATTCATCGAGCGTCATCTCCTCGACGCCGATGAGGTGCAGGAGCGCATAAAGCAGCATCGAGCCATGACCTGCCGAAAGCACGAAGCGGTCGCGATCCGGCCAGCGCGGATCAGCAGGGTCGAACTTCAAAAAACGCGAGAACAGAACGGTGGCGACATCGGCCGCCCCCATCGGGAGGCCAGGGTGGCCGGACTTGGCCTTCTCGACGCCATCCATGGCCAAAGCCCGGATTGCATTGGCCATTGAGACGTGATTTTCGCGCGTGGTCATGGGAGATTCCGGTTTGCTCAGGCGCCGGCTTGATAGCACCTCACCCCCCTCTGTCAATGCGCGGAAAACCCATGTCTTCTCCGCAAAAAGGCGGGAGTAGCGCTGCTAGATCGCCATGCGATGCCGAAAGGGCCGGTTTCCTGTGTGACAGACCCGCGCGCCGATTGACGCTGTCTAGGGAGCGACCCTAAGATTCTGGTTGAAGATTCGCTCGTGTTTGCGCGTTTGAGCTTCGATTCCCGGTTTGGAATTGGAGCGGCGCCCCAGCAGGACTATTCCGATGGGTCGGCCCTTATCCCCTGCTATCCGCCAATCGCTGATGCGCCTTCGCGCCGCTGTGGATGCTTTGGAACAGTCCGAGGCACGCCGCCGCGAAAACCAGCGCCAGACCGGCCCGATCGAGACCGAACTGGCCCTAATGCAGGACGACCGGGCACGCCTCGCCACCGAACTCGATGCCGCGCTCGCGCGCTCGAACAGGGTGGAGAACTTGGCCGAAGACCTCACCCGCCGCGTCGATGTTGCCATGACCACGGTCCGGGCCGTGCTCGAAAAGAACGGTGCGGTCTGAGATGGCGCAGGTGACCGTAACCATCGCTGGCAAGATCTTCCGCATCGCATGCGACGATGGGCAAGAGCCTCACCTCGAAAGCCTCGCCCATGAACTCGATGGCCGCATTGCGGATATGCGTAAGGCGTTTGGGGAAATCGGTGACAACCGGCTGACCGTGATGGCGGCGATCTCCTTCCTCGACGAGCGCGAGGATGTGAAGGTCCGCGTCACGGAGCTTGAGGCAGAACTCGCCGACCTCCGCGCCCGCACCGACCGGATCGACGCCATGGTCGCCGATGGCGAGGATGAGATCGCCAAAGCGCTCAACGATGTCGCCGAGAAGCTGGAAATGCTGGCGCGGGGCTGATCTGCGTCAAAATTTCATCCCTGCCTCTGGCATTCGGGCGATGGCACGCCTAGAGTCGTCGGGCGGGGCTGCGCGGTGCGTGAGGACTTCTAATCCCCGGGGCCTTATCGATCCTTGAGGGAGCTGTCCCTGGCCTTGCCCGTGGGCTCGGCCAAAACGGCGCCCACCTACTTTGTAGGTTCCCGGGATCGAACACCCCACGGCCGAGGTGGCTCCGCACTTCCCTTCACTGGTACTCCGTTTTGCCTTCCCTCCTCTCAGATCCAAGTTTTTGGCTCTTCGCCGCACCCGCCGTGTTGCTGATGGGGTTGGCCAAAGGCGGGTTTTCAGGCCTCGGCCTGATCTCCATTCCACTTCTATGCCTTGTGATGCCGCCGGTGCAGGCTGCAGCCGTGATGCTGCCGATCCTGATCGTGCAGGATGCGGTCTCCGTTTGGGCCTATCGCAAGAGTTTCGACCGCCGAAACCTGATGCTGCTTCTGCCCGGTAGTGTCGTTGGGATCGGGCTTGGCTGGTACTTCGCCGCGCGCCTTTCGGATGCGATGGTCCTTTTGGTGGTCGGCCTTGTTGCTGTTGGTTTCGTGCTGATCAACTGGCGGCGCAAGGCCGTGCTGCAAGCCGCTGCTCAACTGAAACCGAGCGCGCCGCTCGGCTTCTTCTGGGGCAGCGTTGCCGGCCTCACAAGCTTCGTCGCACATGCAGGCGGGCCACCTTTTCAGGTCTATGTTCTACCGCAACGCTTGCCGCCGCAGCGTTATGCCGGCACGAATACGATGTTTTTTGCCGTCACCAATCTGGTGAAGGTCGGCCCCTACGCCGCGCTCGGTCAATTCTCGAGCGGCAATCTGGCCGTTTCTGGCGCCCTCTTTCCCATCGCCATAGCCGCGACCTTTGCAGGCGTATGGCTCGTACGCCGGATCGATGCCAGCCGCTTTTATACGATTGTGTACGCACTGACCTTCACAGTCGGGTTGAAACTGATCTGGGACGGCGCGTTTCGCCTTGCCGGCGAGTTGGCGCTCCTACAGGTGCCGGTTTAGCATCGGCTCAATTGGAGGACTGCCATGGCGACGAGCCCATACGCATGCGATCTCGACAAGAACCCAGCCAATTACCAACCGCTGACGCCGCTCTCGTTTCTCGAGCGTGCTGCGCTTGTGTATCCTGACCATGTCGCGATCATTCACGGACCCTTGCGCCGCACCTATCGCGATTTCTTTGCGCGCTCGAAGAAATTGGCATCAGCACTCGCGAAACACGGCATCGGCAAGGGTGACACCGTTGCCGTCATGCTTGCCAACACGCCGGCCATGCTCGAATGCCATTACGGCGTACCGATGACAGGTGCCGTCCTCAACACACTCAACACGCGGCTCGATGCCGGGATTATCGCCTTTTCGCTCGATCATGGCGAAGCGAAAGTGCTGATCACCGACCGGGAATTCGCCAAGACGATCAAACCCGCGCTAGCGCAATCCAAAACCAAGCCGCTCATCATCGATTATGACGATCCTGAGTTTTCCGGCGAGGGCGAGCGCCTCGGTGCGATGGAGTATGAGGATTTCATCGCCAGTGGCAGTGAAGATTACGAGCGCGCCGCACCGGACGATGAATGGGACGCCATCGCGCTGAATTATACGTCAGGCACGACCGGCAATCCGAAAGGCGTCGTCTATCATCACCGCGGTGCCTATCTGCTGGCGCAAGGCAATGTCATCACTTGCAACATGACGAAACACCCGGTGTATCTCTGGACGCTGCCGATGTTTCATTGCAATGGCTGGTGCTTCCCATGGTCGATCTCGGTCCTTGCAGGCACGCATGTCTGCTTGCGAAAAGTACGCGCGAACGCGATTTTCGACGCGATTGCTGAATACAAAGTCACCCATCTTTGCGGCGCGCCGATCGTGATGTCGACTCTGCTCAACGCACCCCTCGCCGAAAAGCGTCCGCTCCCTCACGTCGTGGAATTTTTCACCGCAGCAGCCCCGCCGCCAGAAGCGGTCCTTGCCGGCATGAAGGATGCGGGATTCAACGTCACCCACATCTATGGGCTGACGGAAACCTACGGGCCGTCTGTCGTGAACGATTGGAAGGATGAATGGAACGTGCTTCCTTCCGCAGAGCAGGCATCGAAGAAAGCGCGCCAAGGCGTGCGCTATCTTGCTCTCGAAGCGCTCGACGTCAAAAATCCCCAGACGATGGAAAGCGTGCCTGCCGATGGCGAAACGCTGGGTGAAGTGATGATGCGCGGCAATGTCGTGATGAAGGGCTATTTGAAAAACCGCAAAGCCTCGAACGAAGCCTTTGCGGGCGGATGGTTCCATTCGGGCGATCTTGGCGTGAAATATCCCGACGGCTACATTCAACTGAAGGATCGCTCGAAAGATATCATCATCTCGGGTGGCGAAAACATTTCATCGATCGAGGTCGAAGACGCGCTGTTCAAGCACCCGGCCGTGCAGGCCGCCGCTGTCGTCGCCAAGCCTGATGAGAAATGGGGCGAGACGCCCTGCGCCTTCATCGAATTGAAACCGGAAGCGAACGCCACGGCTGATGAATTGATCGCGTGGTGCCGTCAGCATCTCGCGGCCTATAAATGCCCGCGCCACATCGTGTTCACGGAATTGCCGAAGACATCGACCGGCAAGATTCAGAAATTCCGGCTGCGTGAAATGGCGAAACAAGCGTGAGCGTCATCACACGATGAAGGCAGTGCGGTTAAGTTGACCGCATCAGCCATTTCGCCAGCGCGGCATTGACATGTACCGGCGCCTCAAGCGTGGCGAGATGGCCTGTGTCCGGCACGACGGCAAGCGTTGCGCCCGGGACGGCATCGGCCATCTCCCGCGCCATTTCGACCGGCGTTATGGCATCCTGCTCACCGACAAGCACCAGCGTTGGGCAAGCGATGGCCGCCAGAAGCGGCCGCGAATCCGGCCGTGCTATGATCGCTTCCTGTTGGCGGCAGAAGGCGTCGACACCGGTCTCGTTCATCATGGCGAGCACGATGGATTCAAGCGCCTTGTCGACGAACCGGTCAGGATGGACCAAGCGCGGCCATAGAGCCTGATGAACCTCTTGGAAATGGCCGGATCGCGCGCGCTCCATCAAGACGCGGCGGCGGGCGGTGGCCTCTTCGGGATCGGGACGCGCCGACGTATCGAGCAGGGCCAAGCGCGTGACCCGCTCCGGTGCCATGCGCTGCATTGCAAGCGCAACATAACCACCCATCGACAGGCCGCCTAAGGCAAAGCGCGGCGGCGCGACGGACAGAGCCCGTGCTGCCATCCCCTCGATCGTATCGTCCTGTGTTTGATCGACAATATGGACAACGCGCTCCGTCACAAACACCTCAATCTGAGGCTGGAACAACGCGGCTGTACAATTGAGCCCGGGAACCAAAACAAGTGGCTCAGCAATCATGATAACCCTCGAAGTCAGGCTGGACCGACCCTTGATCGTTGACTTAGCACGGATTCTTTCTATTGTGCGCCGCGTCGGGGGCAAAATTCCGACCGGACGGCATTCCGTCCCCTGCCCCTCCATCCCGGGATGAGCATTGCCTCTCCCCCTCGCCCCGAAGGGGCCGTTAGACAAGATGAGCTTTTCAGACCTCGGCCTGAGCCAAAAAGTCCTCGATGCCGTGACCGCAACTGGTTACACAGAGCCCACTCCCATTCAGGCCCAAGCAATTC
The DNA here is from genome assembly GCA_027488155.1 of Hyphomicrobiales bacterium. Classification (GTDB taxonomy): domain Bacteria; phylum Pseudomonadota; class Alphaproteobacteria; order Rhizobiales; family Beijerinckiaceae; genus TNE-4. The sequence continues at coordinate 15,766 of JAIYCE010000037.1, forward strand.
CCGAAATTCTCGCCCGCCGCGACGTGCTCGGTATCGCACAAACCGGAACAGGCAAGACCGCCGCCTTCACCCTGCCGATGATGACGCTGCTGGAACAGGGCCGCGCACGGGCGCGTATGCCGCGCACGCTCATCCTCGAACCAACCCGCGAACTGGCGGCGCAAGTCGAGGAAAGCTTCAACAAATACAGTGTCGGCCAAAGGCTCGACGTGGCGCTTTTGATCGGAGGCGTATCGTTCGGCGATCAGGACATTAAGATCACGCGCGGCGTTGACGTGCTGATTGCAACACCGGGCCGCCTACTCGACCATTTCGAGCGCGGTAAATTACTACTCACCGGCATTGAAATTCTCGTCATCGACGAAGCCGACCGTATGCTCGACATGGGTTTCATTCCCGACATTGAGCGCATCTGCAAATTGGTGCCTTTCACGCGCCAGACGCTGTTCTTCTCGGCCACTATGCCGCCGGAAATCCAACGTCTGACCGAAACCTTCCTGCACAATCCCGTTCGAATCGAAGTGGCGCGGCAATCGACGACGGCATCGACCATCACGCAGCGTCTCGTCGCGTCGCACGGCCAAGCGAGCGCCAAGCGGGAAACCTTGCGCCGTCTCATCCGCGACGCAGAAGAGTTGAAGAACGGTATCATCTTCTGCAATCGCAAAAGCGATGTGCACATCGTCTACAAATCGTTGAGCAAGCACGGCTTCAACGTAGCAGCCCTGCATGGCGACATGGACCAGCGCTCACGCATGGCTGCGCTCGAAGCCTTCCGCAATGGCACGACGCAATTGCTCGTTGCCTCGGACGTGGCTGCGCGCGGGCTCGACATTCCTGAAGTCAGTCATGTCTTCAACTATGATGCACCTCATCACGCTGAGGATTACGTGCATCGTATCGGACGCACAGGCCGCGCGGGCCGTAAAGGAACAGCCTACACAATCGTGTCCGACTCCGATGCAAAAGTGTTGGGCGCCATTGAATTACTGATTAAATCGAAGATCGAGTTCGACGGACCCGATCTCGCCAATCTGCCGCCCGACGAAGGCGAGCGCCGCACCGAACGTGGCCGAGGACGTGAACGCGGCGAACGCGGCGAGCGGTCCAGCCGGGCTCGGCGCGAACCGCGCCGTGCACGCGAGCCTGAAAATGTTGCGGAGACAGACGATCAGCCCGACGAGCATGTTGCGCGCGAAACACCGCGCGCAGAATGGCCGGAGCGTCAAGAGCGTACAGAACGCGCGCCTCGCGAGGAACGCCGCGAACGTCCACGCCGTGATGAGCGCCGTCCGCGCGATCGCGACGATGACGGCCCGACACCGAAAGGTCTCGGCGAGCACGTCCCAAGCTTCATGCTGCGTTCGGTGAAATTGCCGCCGAAATCGCCTGAACCAGAAGAAGCCGAAACGGCGCATGAAACAGAAGACTGAAATCAAGCGGGCAACGGCCCGCTTTTTTCATACCTGTTTTTGATCATGGCAAGCCCGGCGCGGTCATCATGTGGACGCACTGACACGGACTACGCTTGCGCACCTCGCGATGGCGAGATTCATTGCGACTTGTTCGTCGCATCAAAAACAAAAAGCGGAGCGTAGAGCCCCGCTTTTGAAATGCAAAAGGCCGGTACGTACCGGCCTTTATCGTTTCAGTGCAAAACTGGTTTGCTGCTTTTTTGACGAAGACGCTCGATCTCTTCTTTGAGCATCAATTTTTTTCGTTTCATCGTAACGACTTTCAAATCGTCACCGCTGGGCCGTAGCATTTCTAGCTGAATTTCACGCTCTAGAGCTTCATGACGTTTTTCGAGTTCTGCCAAATGGGCCTGTATCGCCATGGTTAGTTCTCCTTGTGAGACTTCAAGTCTGCCACAACCGCAGATAAAAGCGAGGCGTCATTTTGCCTAAAAAAGTTCATAAAACCTGACCTGATTTTCGACATATTTCATAGTTGCGAGATGCGCCGTAGAGAGCCATACTCTCAAAGCTCGCATTTGCCGGGATGAGCCACCGGACATGAATGATTTGTCCTACGATCCACAGACGCAGGAATTGATTACTGAACTTGGTCGCCTCAAGACCGAGCATGGCGATCTTAACGATGCCATCGATGCTCTTCTCGCTCTGCCGGCGGTCGATCAATTGCAGATCCAGCGCCTGAAGCGCCGCAAACTCATCCTCAAGGACCGGATCTCAGACATTGAGGACCAGTTGACGCCTGACATCATTGCCTGATCGCGATCCCCCAACTTGCCATCACACCGCCCCTGCTCTATTCCCGCCCCTTTCCGCGAAATGGCCGGATCATGAGCGCCAAGCCTGGTGTCACTAACAAACCTGTGGCGATTATCATGGGGAGCCAGTCGGACTGGGCGACAATGCGCCATGCCGCCGAAACCCTCGAGGCGCTCGGGGTCGGCCATGATTGTCGGATCGTCTCAGCACATCGGACGCCGGACCGCCTTGTGGCCTTTGCTAAAGGGGCCAAGGCCAATGGCTTCAAAGTCGTGATCGCGGGAGCCGGCGGCGCCGCTCACCTCCCCGGCATGGCCGCTGCGATGACAGCGCTTCCGGTTTTTGGCGTCCCGGTCGAGTCCAAAGCCCTGTCCGGGCAGGACAGCCTCCTCTCAATCGTCCAGATGCCGGGCGGCATCCCGGTTGGCACCCTTGCGATTGGTAAGGCTGGAGCCATTAATGCGGCTCTTCTCGCCGCCGCGGTCCTTGCCTTGAGCGACAATGCCCTCGCTGAGCGCCTTGACGCTTGGCGCGCTCAGCAAACGGCCTCCGTGGCTGAACGCCCGTCTGACGAGGGCTGAGATGCTGAAGCCCGGCGCCACCATCGGAATCCTCGGCGGCGGCCAACTGGCTCGCATGATGGCGCTCGCTGCAGCCACACTCGGCCTGAAGTGTCATATCTATGCGCCGGCAGGCGATAATCCCGCCTTCGAAGTTGCCGCAGCCAGCACAGAAGCTGATTTCACGGATGAGGTAGCACTCAAGCGCTTTGCTGCTGCTGTCGATGTTGTGACCTACGAATTCGAGAATGTACCCGCCCGCACCGCCGAGGTGCTGGCAGCCATTCGGCCCGTCCATCCCAATCCCCGCGCCTTGGCCGTGACACAGGACCGGCTGATCGAGAAAACCTTCGTTCGCGATCTCGGCCTGCCGGTCCCGGACTTCCGTGCCATCGATAGCCTTGAAGACCTTATGGAAGGGGCGGCTGCGATGGGCGGTTTTGGCGTATTGAAGACGCGTCGCTTTGGCTATGACGGTAAGGGTCAGGCGATGATCCGGCCTGACACAAGCCTCGCTGAGGCTTGGGAGAAGGTTGGTAAGGCCGCCTCAATCCTCGAAGCCCTTATACCGTTCGACCGAGAATGTTCGGTGATCGCCGCCCGCGCGGCTCATGGCGACAGCGTTGCCTATGACCTCTGCGAGAACGAGCATCGCCACCACATTCTCGCCAGAACGACCCTGCCCGCGTCTGTCCCATTGGGTCTCAGCCATGAGGCAATGGCCATAGGTGAAACCATTGCCGCCGCGCTCGATTATGTCGGTGTCATCGCGGTGGAGCTGTTCGTCGCGGGAGATCGGTTGCTGGTCAATGAAATCGCGCCTCGCGTCCATAATTCGGGACATTGGACGATCGAAGGGGCAGAAACCTCACAATTCGAGAACCATATCCGCGCCGTCGCGGGCTGGCCTTTGGGGATCGCCCGCCGCCGCGCGCGGATCGTGATGGATAATCTCATCGGCGACGAGGCAGAGCGCTGGGAGGCCCTGCTAGCAGAGCCAGGTGCCCATCTCCACCTCTATGGCAAGGCTGAGAGCCGCCCCGGTCGGAAAATGGGGCATGTCACCCGTCTGTTGCCGGAAAACGCCTGATACAGGCTTTTTCCTGCGAATGCGGGGGCCGGCCATGGACAGACAGGATTCTTTCTGTTACTCGCTCATCCCAATCCGGTGCTGGCCATTGGCTCTGCGCTATGGAACTCCATTTTTCACCCTTCAAAACGGGACATAGACGTGCAGGTTCTCGTCCGCGACAACAATGTTGATCAGGCCCTCAAGGCCCTCAAGAAGAAGATGCAGCGCGAAGGCATCTTCCGTGAAATGAAGCTCCGCGGCCATTACGAAAAGCCGTCTGAGAAGCGTGCCCGCGAAAAGGCTGAAGCCGTTCGCCGCGCGCGTAAGCTGGCTCGCAAGCGGGCCCAGCGCGAAGGCCTGATCCCGGCCGCTCCGAAGGCGAAGCCGGCAGCTCGCTAATCGGCAGGGCGGCTTCTAGGCTGCTCATCTGAATGCTTAATTCACGGCGCCCCGGCCAAGGCCGACGGGCGCCGGATTTGTTTAAAATCTAGGCTGCCGCTTTTTCGCCAACACGTTGCGGCAATGCTTGTGTTTTCCGCCCATGCGGGAAAAGTGGTCCCAATTGATTCGCCGGTGATCCTTCGGAAGCGGTCCATGATGATGCGGTTGTCCCCGTCCCTTGCCTCGCGCCCCTCTTCGCTTGCTCTTGCTGCAGCCCTTGGAGCAGCTCTGATGTTGTCGGCGTGCAGCCCGACATCACGCTCTGGGGGACCAGTCATCGCTGAACTCGATACGGACACGAGCGTTGCCGCTGCAACCAACATTGAATCGCTCTCCGAAGTCGTCCGTCAAAATCCACAGAACGCGACCGCTTACAATACGCGTGGCGCAGCCTATGCCCGTATCGGCCGTTTCAACGATGCGATCAGCGACTTCTCGAAAGCGATCCAGCTCAACCAGAATTATGCTGCTGCCTACACCAATCGCGCTCTGGCCTTGCGCCAGATTGGACGCAATGCCGACGCCCTCGCCGATTTCAACCGCGCGATCCTCTCCAATCCCAATTACGGCCCGGCCTTTCTCGGTCGTGGCAATCTCTATCGCGCCGAAAATCAATTCCCCGAAGCGTTATCGGATCTTGCGCAGGCGATCCGCCTTAATCCTGAATCAGCCCAAGCCTATCATGCGCGCGGATTGATCCATCAACGCCAAGGCCAACAGCAAATGGCGGTGAATGATTTCGATGCCGCGATTGACCGCGACCCCTTCGCGATGGCACCCTATCTTGGACGCGGCCAAAGCCTAGTTGAGCTCGGCAAATATCAGCTTGCCATTGAAGATTTCAACGCAGGGCTCAATGTCGACAATCGTCAACCGAATGGCTGGGCTGGGCTCGGCATGGCGTACGAAAAGCTTGGCGAGAAACAAAAGGCGATCGAAGCCTATCAGCGCGCCGTCAATCTCGATCCCGGCAATGCTACAGCACGCGAAGGACTACGCCGCTTGGGGCGGTGAGCACCTTCAATAGACGCAAAAAAAACCGGCCCAAAGGCCGGTTTTTTTATTGCGATCAGACAGTCGCGATTAATGCGCCATCGCCTTGTTGATGTCTTCGACCATCTTTTTGGCGTCGGCGAATAGCATCAGCGTATTGTCTTTGAAGAACAATTCGTTCTCGACGCCGGCATAACCGGAACCCATGCCACGCTTGATGAAGAGCACCGTCTTCGCCTTTTCGACATCGAGGATAGGCATGCCGAAAATCGGCGAGGCCGGATCTGTCTTCGCAGCCGGATTGGTGACGTCGTTGGCACCAATCACGAAGGCGACATCGGCCTGCGCAAATTCCGAATTGATGTCTTCAAGCTCAAACACTTCGTCGTAAGGAACATTGGCTTCAGCGAGCAGCACGTTCATATGGCCCGGCATACGGCCCGCAACCGGATGAATGGCATACTTCACCTCGACGCCCTCTTTCTTGAGGTTGTCGGCCATTTCACGCAATGCGTGCTGCGCCTGCGCCACCGCCATACCGTAACCCGGCACGATGATGACTTTCGATGCGTTCTTCATCATGAAGGCCGCATCATCAGCCGAGCCTTGCTTGACCGGGCGCTGCTCAACTTCGCCACTGCCCGCCGATGAGGTCTCACCGCCGAAGCCGCCGAGAATGACGGAAATGAACGAGCGGTTCATACCCTTACACATGATGTAAGACAGGATCGCGCCGGACGAACCGACCAGTGCGCCCGTAATAATCAGCGCCATATTGCCGAGCGTGAAGCCGATGCCAGCCGCCGCCCATCCCGAATAGGAATTGAGCATCGAAACGACAACCGGCATATCCGCGCCGCCAATCGGGATGATGATCAAAACGCCGAGCACAAGGGATACGAGCGTGATCAGCCAGAACACCAAAGTCGATTGCGTGACAACAAACAAGCCAATCAACACAACCAACGCCGCGGCGAGTGCGATGTTGATGGCATGGCGCTGCGGCAACATGATGGGCTTGCCGCTCATACGCCCATCAAGCTTCAAGAACGCGATGATTGAGCCGGTAAAGGTGACCGCGCCAATCGCCACGCCGAGCGCCATCTCAACAAGGCTGGCGCCTTTGATCACACCAGTCGGTCCAACAATGCCAAACGCTGCCGGCGCATAAAGTGCCGCCGCAGCGACCAGCACCGCCGCAAGGCCAACAAGCGAATGGAAGAAGGCGACAAGCTGCGGCATAGCCGTCATGGCGATGCGCTTGGCGACGACCGCACCGGCACCGCCGCCAATGGCAAGCCCGCCAATAATCATCGCCCAGCTCGCGAGACCGGAAGGCTTAGCGACGGCAAGAGACGTCACAATGGCAATACCCATGCCGATCATGCCGTAGAGATTGCCTTGACGGCTTGTGGCAGGCGACGAAAGCCCGCGTAGTGCCATGATAAAGAGGCCGCCAGAGACGAGATAAAGAATGGCTGCGAGGTTTGCGCTCATCGGCTCAGCCCTTCTTCTTATACATCGCCAGCATGCGCTGGGTGACGAGGAACCCGCCGAAAATGTTGACGCTCGCGAGTATCAAAGCGCCGAACCCGAAGAACTGGGCCCATCCAGTGCCTGCATCATTGCCAACCGCTTCGACGCCTACAGCGAGCAACGCGCCGACCACGATGACCGACGAGATCGCATTCGTCACCGACATCAGCGGCGTGTGCAAAGCCGGTGTCACCGACCACACGACGTAATAGCCGACGAAAACCGCGAGCACGAAAATCGCGAGCTGGAAAATGAACGGATCGATCGCTCCGCCAGACGCGGCACTGGCCGCACCGCCGAGCGCGGCGCTTGCCTGCTCAAGATGCGTCTGCGCTTGCTGGGCCGCTTCTTTCGCGATTTTTGCAGCGGCCTGAGCGCGTTCGAGGATTTGCTGGGCTGTATCGTTCGCCATGACAGAGCTCCTCAGACTTGCGGCTTGAATTGCGGATGGACAATCGCGCCTTCGCGCGTGAGATTAGTGGCAGCCACCAACTCATCGTCCCAATTAACCGCGAGCACCTTCTCCTTCTTGTCGACCATGGTCTCCAGAAAGGCGTAGAGGTTTTTCGCATAAAGGCTCGAGGCCGTCGCCGCGAGGCGTCCCGGCACGTTGAGATAGCCGAGGATCGTCACGCCATTTGGCGTAATGACGGTTTCGCCGGGCTTCGAACCGGCGACATTGCCACCGCGCTCGACGGCAAGATCGACGATCACCGAACCCTGACGCATCGAAGCGACCATCGATTCCGACACAAGCTTCGGTGCGGGACGGCCGGGGATCAACGCTGTCGTGATCACGATGTCCTGCTTAGCGATGTGTGAGGCGATGAGTTCGGCCTGTTTGGCCTGATACTCTTTCGACATTTCTTTGGCGTAACCGCCCGACGTTTCCGCCTGCTTGAATTCATCATCCTCGACGGCGACAAACTTTGCACCGAGCGATTCAACTTGTTCTTTCGTGGCGGGCCGAACATCGGTCGCGGTGACGACGGCCCCCATGCGGCGGGCCGTGGCAATCGCCTGCAAACCCGCAACACCCACACCCATGATGAAAATTCTCGCCGCAGGCACAGTGCCTGCCGCTGTCATCATCATTGGGAGCGCACGACCATAGCCGGCCGCGCCATCGACGACGGCGCGATAACCGGCGAGGTTGGCTTGCGAAGAGAGAACGTCCATCACCTGCGCGCGTGTGATGCGCGGCATGAATTCCATCGCAAAGGATGCAAGGCCCGCATCGGCGAGCTTTTTCAGCGCGTCTTCATGGCCATAAGGGTCCATGATGCCGATGACGAGCGCACCCTTCTTGATGCCAGCGATTTCGCTGTCATTGGGGCGGCGCACTTTGAGAACAATATCGGCGGCCGCAAGCGCGGCACGCGCATCCGGTGCGATCTCGGCTCCCACCGCCGTATAATCAGCGTCGGCGATTCCCGATCCAAGACCGGCTCCAGCTTCGATGCAGATATCCGCACCGAGTGCTTTCAATTTCTTGACCGTTTCAGGCGTGGCCGCAACGCGGCTCTCCTGCGGGTCGCTTTCTGTGATGACGGCAATGCGCATCGGCACTCTCCGGAAACGAAACGACCCAGATCAAACGGCGGTCCTGGGACCGTATTTAGGTCAGACGAGGAAAATGGCCATGCCTACGACGATGATGCACACGACGATCGTGCTCCATTTCACGAAGGTCACGAAGCGTTCATAAGTGCGCTCGTGCTCGGGATAGTCCATTGCGGTGCCTTTGGCGTTCGATTCGGCCATTTTAGTCCTCAAAAAGCTCAGTAAACCTGCTGAGCCTTTACAACATGGCCGAAAACCGTGCAATCGGCCGAAGGGCGTTTATCCGCCTGCAAAACGACCCGCCTGTAGAACTACCCGGCCGCATGACGGAGCGAGGCCGCCCCAGCGATAACGCCCGCGACCAGAGCAAACAGGCTTGCCGCCATCAAAAGCATCAGCGGCGGAGCAAAAGGGGTCGTCGCCTCCAAAACCGCATTAGAGGCCGCGACACCGAAAATCAGCACCGGCACCATCAGCGGCATGACGAGAATAGGCAGAATCAGGCCGCCGCGCCGCAGCCCAGCCGTCAGCGCCGCACCAACCACGCCCAAAAAGGTCAGAGCCGGGGTACCGACCAACAAGGTCAGGGTCACAGCGCCCAGCACCACAGGCTCAAGCGCCAAAAGCAGCCCGAGAAGGGGCGCAGCAAGGACAAGCGGCAGGCCCGTTGCGAGCCAATGGGCGAGCCCCTTGGCCAAAACGATGAGGGGCAGTGGCAAGGGCGACATCAGCAGAAGATCGAGCGAACCATCCTCTTCTTCTGCCTGAAAGATCCGGTCGAGGCCCAAAAGTGTCGCCAACATCGCCGCCACCCAGAGAATGGCGGCGCCAATCCGCGATAAAAGATTGAGATCAGGCCCTAAGGCAAAAGGCATCACCGTCACGAGCGACAGGAAAAAGACAAGCCCCATCGCGCCGCCGCCGCCGATACGGGTCGCGAGCTTGAGATCCCGGCGGACGAGGGCCCAGAACATCAGCTCCTCCCCCCAAGCTCGAGGATGCGGGCGGGAATACCCAGCGGATCGTGCGTTGCGGCCAGAATGATCCCGCCCCGGGCGAGATGGTCGGCCATCAGTCCGGCGAGCCGGTCGCGTGAGGCGGCATCGAGTGCGGATTGCGGCTCATCGAGCAACCAGACGGGGCGATGCGAGACGAGGAGGCGGGCAAAGGCCAGCCGCCGCCGCTGCCCAGCCGACAGATAGCCCGACGGCAGAGCCGACGCATGGGTGAGGCCGACGACCGCAAGTGCCTCATCGGGTGGCAGCGCCGTCCCGCCCAGCATCGCCTGCCAGAAGGTGAGTTGCTCAATGGGCGTGAGCGCCGACTTCAACGCATCGCGATGCCCGACATAATGGCAAAGCTCGGCAAGCGGCGTATCCTCTGGCGCGGGATCGAGCCCAACCCGGCCCGCCAGCACGGGAAGCAACCCCGCGATGACACGCAGAAGCGTCGATTTGCCAGCACCGTTCGGCCCGACAATGGCCAAGGCCTCTCCGGCTCCGGCCTCGAAGGTGAGGCTGTCGAAGACCACCCGTGATGACCTGCGGCAGGCCAGACTGTCGGCAAAAAGCCGCATGGATAGGTGTGACTCCGGAGCCTCAAACGACTTTCGTCATGTAGCGGTTTTGTTCAGAATTATCTATAAGCAAACCGGCTGCGCCGACGCTGATCGCGTGGGGAACTCGGGCACTCCCGAGACGGCGCGTGTGTCAACACTATGGCCTCAACATGAACCCCGAGAGGATTTCGCCGTGACGACTTCACTCGACAGCTTCAAATGCCGCAAGAAGCTTAAGGTCGGTGCCAAGACCTACATCTATTACTCGCTCAAGGATGCCGAAAAGAACGGCCTCAAGGGCATTTCCAACCTCCCCTTCTCGCTGAAGGTTTTGCTGGAAAACCTTCTCCGCTTCGAGGACGGCCGTTCCGTCACGAAGGACGACATCATCGCCGCCGCCGAATGGTTGAAGAACCGCGGCAAGGCCGAGCGTGAAATCGCCTATCGCCCGGCCCGCGTGCTGATGCAGGACTTCACCGGCGTTCCCGCCGTCGTCGATCTCGCAGCCATGCGCGATGCCATGAAGAAGCTTGGCGGCGACCCGAAGAAGATCAACCCGCTCGTTCCCGTCGACCTCGTCATCGACCATTCGGTGATCGTCGACGCCTTCGGCACCAAAAAGGCGCTGAAGGAAAACGTCGCGCTTGAATATGAGCGCAATGTTGAACGCTACAACTTCTTGCGTTGGGGCCAGCAGGCCTTCGACAATTTCCGCGTCGTTCCGCCCGGCACCGGCATCTGCCACCAGGTGAACCTTGAATATCTCGCCCAGACCGTCTGGACGAAGAAGGAAAAGGCGAAGGTGAAGGGCCGCTCGACCACCGTCGAAGTCGCTTATCCCGACACGCTCGTCGGCACCGACTCGCACACCACCATGGTGAACGGCATGGCCGTTCTGGGTTGGGGCGTGGGCGGCATCGAAGCGGAAGCGGCCATGCTCGGCCAACCAATCTCGATGCTCATTCCGGAAGTCATCGGCTTCAAGCTGACGGGTAAGGCACGGGAAGGCGTCACCGCCACCGACATCGTGCTCACGGTCACGCAGATGCTGCGCAAAAAGGGCGTTGTCGGCAAATTCGTCGAATTCTTCGGCCCCGGCCTCGCAGCCATGTCGCTCGCCGACCGCGCCACCATCGCCAACATGGCGCCGGAATATGGTGCGACCTGCGGCTTCTTCCCGGTCGACGATGAAACGCTCGACTTTTTGAAGAATTCGGGCCGCGCTTCGGCACGCGTCGCACTGGTGGAAAAATACTCCAAGGCGCAGGGCATGTTCCGTACGAACAAGTCCGCCGACCCAGTCTTCACCGATACGCTGGAACTCGATTTGACAACGGTTCTGCCTTCGCTGGCAGGTCCCAAGCGTCCGCAAGATCGCGTCCTGCTCTCGGATGCTAAGGCGGGCTTCGCCGCTTCGATGGAAACCGAGTTCAAGAAAACACCTGCCGACCTCGCCAAGCGCTACAAGGTGGATAACCGCAATTTCGATCTCGGCAATGGCGATGTCGTGATCGCGGCGATTACCTCGTGCACCAACACCTCAAACCCGAGCGTGATGGTGGCCGCGGGCCTCGTTGCCAAGAAGGCCGCCGAGAAGGGCCTCAGCTCCAAGCCTTGGGTAAAGACCTCGCTCGCACCCGGCTCGCAAGTTGTCGCCGAATATCTCGAAAAATCCGGCCTGCAGAAATCGCTCGACAAGATCGGTTTCAATCTCGTCGGCTTCGGCTGCACCACCTGCATCGGCAATTCAGGCCCGCTTGATCCGGATGTGTCGAAGGCGATTAACGAGCATGATCTCGTCGCTGCTGCGGTGCTTTCGGGCAACCGCAACTTCGAAGGCCGCGTGAACCCAGATGTGCGCGCAAACTATCTCGCCTCCCCGCCGCTCGTGGTCGCTTACGCGCTCGCAGGCTCGATGCAGGTCGATCTTGCAAAGGATCCGATCGGCACCGACAAGAAGGGCAAGCCGGTTTATCTGAAGGACATCTGGCCGACCTCGAAAGAGATCAACGCCATTATCAAGAAGACTGTCACCAAGGCGCTCTTCAAGAAAAAATATGCGAACGTCTTCAAGGGCGATGCGCATTGGCGCAAGATCAAGGTTGGCAAGGGCCTCACCTATGAGTGGAACAACAAATCCACCTATGTGCAGAACCCGCCTTACTTCACCGGCATGACGATGAATCCGAAGCCGGTCGAAGACATCTTGAATGCACGCATTCTTGGCCTCTTCCTCGACTCGATCACGACCGATCACATCTCGCCGGCGGGCTCCATCAAGGCCGCTTCGCCCGCGGGCAAATATCTGATCGACAACAAGGTCGCCCCGGCCGACTTCAACCAGTACGGCACACGCCGTGGCAACCATGAAGTCATGATGCGCGGCACCTTCGCCAATATCCGCATCAAGAACCAAATGGTTCCGGGCGTGGAAGGCGGTGTCACCATCCATTATCCGGATGGCAAGCAGATGCCAATCTACGATGCAGCGATGGAATATGAGAAGGCGGGCGTGCCGCTCGTCGTCTTCGCGGGTAAGGAATATGGCACCGGTTCGTCGCGCGACTGGGCGGCGAAGGGCACCAACCTTCTCGGCGTCCGCGCAGTGATTGCCGAAAGCTTCGAGCGTATCCATCGCTCGAACCTCGTCGGCATGGGCATTGTTCCGCTCGTGTTCGAACAGGGCACGAATTGGCAGTCGCTCGGCCTGAAGGGTGACGAAATCGTCACCATCAAGGGCATCGCCGGCGAATTGAAGCCGCGCCAGATGCTCGAAGCGGACATCAAATATGCGGACGGCACCGTCAAGAAGGTGAAGCTGCAATGCCGCATCGACACGCTCGATGAGCTCGAATATTTCCGCAATGGCGGCATTCTGCCTTACGTGATCCGCGGCCTCGCCGCGTAATCACTAAGCCAGCGCTAAGAATTGAAAGCCGCCGGGGCAACCCGGCGGTTTTTTTGTTTGCGTGCGAAATGACAATGATCTCACCGCGCCAGCACAAGACGCACGGCAAACGCCACCATCAGGGCCGCAAAGCCATAATCGAAACTGCGCATGAGGCGGGGTGAGCTTTGCATCAGCGCCGTAAAACGATCCGCCATGAGAATGATCGCGGCAGAAACCGGCATGCCGATCGCAAGAAACCAAAGCCCCAAAAACAACAGGCGTGCGCTCGCCGATGCATCGCCTGCATCGATGAATTGCGGCAGGAACGTCACAAAAAACATCACCACCTTAGGATTGGTGAGATTGATGCCGAGCCCAATCAAAAAATCACGCCTCAGTGGTCGTGCCTCTTGTGGTTGGGCGGTGATCGTTAAAGATGAACCATGCCGGATCGCCCCCAGAGCGAGCCATAAAAGGTAAAGCGCACCCGCAATTTTCACGATGGAAAATGCCGTGGCTGACGCAGCCAGCAGCGCCGACAGCCCAAAGGCAGCCAGAAGCGCATGGATGACAAGCCCGCTCACCGCGCCCAACATCGCGGCAAAACCGGCGCGCCTGCCGCCTGAAACGGTGCGCGAAATAAAAAGCGCCATATCCGGGCCGGGCGTGATCGCGATCAGAAACACCGCGGCCGAATAGGCGAGCAGAACCGGGAGCGAGGGAAGCCAATCTAAATTTGTCATGCGATCCTGATGGCAGACCACGCACGCCTGCGCCACCCGATTCCTGCGATGGAAGCGGCTGAGTTCAGCGACCCGCCTTCAGCGCATCGAGCACCTTGCCGGACGCACGGCCATCGCGCGGCAAGCCGATCTTGACCTGATATTCCGCAATCGCCTGACGTGTCTTGGTGCCAATCGCACCGTCCGGTTCGCCGACATCGTAACCGCGCTTGTTGAGCAGGACCTGTAATTCTTTGCGCTCAGCGCGCGACAGACCGCGATCATCGGTGGGCCAAGGCGTGCGGAAAGGCCCGCCGCCACGCAGGCGGTCTGACAGATGTGCAATCGCCAGCGCGTAACTTTCAGCGGCATTATATGCATAGATCGCGTCGAAATTTTTCGTAACGAGAAAAGCCGGACCGTTGACACCTGCCGGAATGATCAGGCCCGCCGGACCGGACCCAGGCATCGGCTTGCCATCAGCGCGACGAACACCGGATGACGCCCATTGCGCAAAGTCGCGCTTCTTCGTGCGCCCCGCGAGCGATGCGTTGAAACCCTGCGGCAGGAGAACCTCAAAGCCCCATGTTTGCCCCGACACCCAACCTGCCTTCTTGAGATAATTAGCCGTCGAGCCGAGCGCATCGGGAATCGAGTCGACGAGATCGGCGCGGCCATCGCCATCATGATCGACCGCAATGCGAAGATAGGTGGACGGCATGAATTGCGTATGCCCGAAGGCACCGGCCCACGAGCCGACAAGATGATCGGGATTGACGTCACCACGTTGCAGGATCGTCAGCGTGGCAATCAACTCACCACGAAAGAATTGCTGCCGTCTGCCATAGCAGGAGAGCGTCGCCAGCGATTGCACCAGCGGGCGCTTCCCGATGGCGCGGCCATAATCGCTTTCGACACCCCAAACGGCCACAACCGTTGCGGGATCGACGCCATATTTCTGCTGTGCTGCGGCAAGCGCATTAGCATATTGCCGCAACATCGCGCGGCCATCGACAACACGCTGCTCGTCGACCAAGGCCGCAAGATAATCCCAGATCGGTGTTTTGAACTCGGGCTGGAAATCGAGAAATTCCAGCACTTTCATATCGGGCTGCAAGCCGCGCGTGGCTGCATCGAACGTGGCTGCCGAAACGCCCTTGCTGGCGGCATCCGATTTGAGACCGGAGAGACAAGCGCGAAAATCCTGCGCTGCTGCAGGCATGGCATTGAGAATCGAAACGGCGGCGCCAAGCGCCGCCGCGAAAATCAGACGCGCCCTCATCACGCGAAACCTCAGAGCCACGGACGCGACTGCGCGGCCTTCTCTTCATAGGTCTTGATCGACGGCGCCTTCTCCATCGTCAGGCCGATATCGTCGAGGCCGTTGATGAGGCAATGTTTGCGGAACGGATCCATCTCGAACTTGATCGCGCCACCATCGGGACCGCGAATTTCCTGCGCTTCGAGATCAATCGTCAGCGTCGAATTCGAACCGCGATCAGCATCGTCGAACAGCTTGTCGAGATCGTCCTGCGAGACCTTGATCGGCAGAATGCCGTTCTTGAAGCAGTTATTGTAGAAGATATCGGCGAAGCTCGTCGAAATCACGCAGCGAATACCGAAATCCAAGAGCGCCCATGGCGCATGCTCGCGCGAGGAGCCGCAGCCGAAATTGTCACCCGCCACCAGAATCTGCGCTTGGCGATAGGCCGGCTTGTTCAGCACGAAATCAGGATTTTCAGTGCCGTCTTCGTTGAAGCGCATTTCCGCGAACAGGCCCTTACCAAGACCGGTGCGCTTGATCGTCTTCAGATATTGCTTCGGAATGATCATGTCCGTGTCGATGTTCATGATCTTCATGGGCGCGGCGACGCCGGTCAGGGTGGTGAACTTGTCCATGGATGCGCCTCAAGCTGGAAGGGCTGAATTTGCGCCGGTTTCTAGCAGAGGGGCGCGGTGAAGGGTAGCCTGACCTGCATCGAGCGCCCATTGAAGCCCAGCTCATTCCCGGCTAATCGGCTTTTTCCTGCCCTGTTGAGGTTGAAGCCATGGCCCGCACCCCAAAAACCCCGTCCAAAAAGACCGCCCCAGCCAAAACGGGCTGGTCGAAGCGTACCCTGACGGCGCAGGCCTTGGGCGGGATCGACGAAGCGACCCGCGCGGTCGTACGGCCGATCCATGTCGCCACGACCTTCATCCGCGACCCCGACAATGCCTATTCCTCTGGAAACATCTATGGCCGCCCGGATAATGAGACGATCCGCGAGGCAGAAGCCGTGATTGCCATGTGGGAGGAAGCCAAGGCTGCGATGCTCTTCTCCTCCGGCATGGCGGCCGCCACATCGATCTTCCTCGCCCTCAATCCGGGCGACCACGTGATCGCCCCGAAGGTCATGTACTGGTCGCTGCGCAACTGGTTGAAGAACGACGCCGTGCGCTGGGGTCTCGACGTGGAATTCGTCGACGTTTCGGATGTCGCCGCCATCAAAGCCGCCATCCGCAAAGGCAAGACGAAACTGATCTGGGCGGAAACGCCGTCAAACCCGCTGTGGACGCTGACAGACCTCGGCGCTGTGGCCGATATCGCGCACAAAGCCGGTGCACGCCTTGCAGTCGACTCAACTTGCGCGACGCCCGTTTTCTCCCAGCCACTCAATCTTGGCGCGGACATCGTGATGCATGCGGCAACGAAATCGATGAACGGCCATTCCGACGTTGTCGCCGGCGCACTCGCGACATCAAAGGCCGACGATTTCTGGCAGCGCATCGCTGCCAACCGCAAAAACCTCGGCGCCATTCTCGGCCCGTTCGAAGCTTTCCTGCTGATGCGCGGCATGCGCACGCTCGATCTGCGTGTCCGCGCCGCGTCCACCAATGCAATGGATCTCGCCAAACGCTTTGCAGAACACCCCTCTATCGCAGAAGTGCTCTATCCCGGCCTGCCGTCACATCCGCAATATCAATTGGCAAAAAAGCAGATGAAAGGCGGCTTCGGCCACATGCTCTCGATCCGCGTGAAAGGCGGCGAAGCGAGCGCGATTGCTACGGCAGCCGCCGTTGAATTGTGGAAGCGCGCCACCTCGCTCGGCGGCGTGGAAAGCCTCATCGAACATCGCGCTTCGATCGAGGGCGAAGGCACGCCCTGCCCGCCCGATCTGCTGCGCCTGTCGGCGGGCATTGAGGATCCCGACGATCTTTATGCCGATCTCGATCAAGCGTTGCGCCGCGCCACCGGCCGCAGCAACCGGAAGACATAAAATGTTTAGACGGGCAACAGCCCGTCACTCTTCACCTCTTCCATCACGACATAGGTGCGCGTCTCCTTGACGCCCGGGAGCCCCAGCACAACGTCACCGAGAAAACGCCGATAGGCATTCATGTCGGCGACGCGTGTCTTCACCAGATAATCGAAGCCCCCGCCCACCATATGGCATTCGAGCACTTCGGGCGCGCGCCGCACGGCGGCAGCAAATTTCTCGAATACATCGGCGGTTGTTTTGTCGAGCCCGACCTCGATGAATACCAACAAACCGCGCCCCAGCTTGCTGGGATCGAGCATGGCGCGAAAGCCCGTCACGTAGCCATCGCGCAAAAGGCGCTTCAAGCGCTCGCTGGTTGCGGTTGGCGACAGGCCGATTTTGTCAGCCAGTTCCACAGTCGCAATCCGCCCATCTTCTTGCAACAATTTCAATAGCTTACGGTCTGTGCGGTCGAGTTTTTCCATTGTTTTCTCTAATTTTTTTATCATTCTCCGTGTTTTTCACTATAGAACGATTAAAACGCCCATTGAAACCCCGGCTCACCCCACGGAATCTTCTTCCAGCTTCGGAGATTCCTGATGACCGCACTGCCCTCACCATTCCGCGCCCCCTACGCCCCCGC
Organism: Hyphomicrobiales bacterium; assembly: GCA_027488155.1. Lineage (GTDB taxonomy): Bacteria > Pseudomonadota > Alphaproteobacteria > Rhizobiales > Beijerinckiaceae > TNE-4. The sequence goes on from JAIYCE010000037.1 coordinate 33,217, forward strand.
AGACGAGGCGATCGCCCGCACGCTTCTAGCGAACGCGACGCTTTCGCCTGAGCAGGAAGCCCGCATCGATACCGAGGCGACAACACTGATCGAAGCGATCCGCGCCAAGACAGGCGGCTTCGGCGGCGTCGAGGAATTGCTGCGCGAATATTCGCTGTCCAGCCGCGAAGGCCTCGCGCTAATGGTGTTGGCCGAAGCGCTCTTGCGCGTACCGGATGCGGCTACGGCGGACCGGCTGATCGAAGACAAGCTCGGCCAAGGCGATTTTGCCCATCACGAACGCAAATCCGATGCTCTGCTTGTTTCGGCTTCCGCTTGGGCGCTCGGCATCACGGCGCGCATCATTCAACCGGGCGAGACGCCGGAAGGAATCTTGGGTGGCCTTGTGAAACGCATGGGCTTGCCCACGGTGCGCACGGCGACGCGGCAGGCCATGCGCGTGCTCGGCAATCATTTCGTGCTTGGCCAAACCATCGAGGAAGCGCTCAGCAAAGCGCAATCGCCGCAAGGCCGCGTCTATCGCTATTCCTTCGACATGCTGGGCGAAGGCGCGCGCACCGAAGAAGATGCGAAGCGCTATTTCAAATCCTATGCGGACGCCATTGATGCCATTGGCCGCGCTGCCGGCAATGAAGCGTTGCCGAACCGTCCGGGCATCTCTGTGAAACTCTCGGCGCTGCATCCCCGTTACGATGCGCTTTCGCATGGCCGCGTGATGAAGGAACTCGTACCGGAAATCATCGCGCTCGCCACAAAAGCGAAATCCTACGATCTCAACTTCACCATCGACGCTGAGGAAGCCGACCGGCTTGAACTCTCACTCGATGTCATCGATCGTGTTTTTGCGGACCCTGCGCTTGACGGATGGGATGGATTTGGCCTTGCCATTCAGGCCTATCAGAAGCGCGCACCCGAAGTGATCGACCACGTCGTTGCGCTCGCCAAGACGTATAATCGCCGCATGATGGTGCGCCTCGTGAAAGGCGCTTATTGGGACACGGAGGTCAAGCGCACGCAGGAGCGCGGGCTTGACGATTATCCAGTCTTCACCCGCAAGGCGATGACGGACCTCAACTACATGGCCTGCGCCGAAAAACTACTGGCGGCGCGCCCGTTGATATATCCGCAATTCGCCACACATAACGCGCTCACGGTCGCCTCGATCATTGAGCGTGCAGGCGGTATCGACGGTTTCGAGTTCCAGCGCCTCCACGGCATGGGTGAAGGCGTTTACGACAAATTATTGGAAACGCGCCCTGGCATTGCCTGCCGCACCTATGCGCCGGTCGGCGGACACCGCGATCTGCTTGCCTATCTCGTGCGGCGCTTGTTGGAAAATGGCGCTAATTCATCCTTCGTTTCGGTTGCAGCCGATCCCAACATCGCTGTTTCATCGCTGTTAAAGCGGCCTGCCGCCATCATCGGCGATGCAGCCCATGCGCGGAATGCACATATTCCCTTACCAAAAAATCTCTATGGCACAGGAAGGCTCAATTCGCGCGGCGTCGAATTTGGCGATGAAGCCGCGCTCGAAAACTTTCTCGCTGAAATCAAGACCGCAGCAGCCAAAACACCCAAACGTGCAACCTCGCTCATCGGCGGGCGTGAAGGTACGGGCGAAGCGCGCGCTCTGCGCTCGCCCATCGATGGTGATTCCTACGGCCTCGTGGTTGAAGCGTCGATGGACGACGCCAAACGCGCCGTCGCTTCGACGCGCGCCGCATGGCGTTCATGGGAACGCACGGACGTGAATATGCGTGCCGACATTCTGCTCCGTACGGCCGATGCACTGGAACGGGAGCGCGGCCTCTTCGTCCATCTTCTGCAAGTTGAAGCGGGCAAGACGCTCGACGATGCGCTGGCCGAAATTCGCGAAGCCGTCGATTTCCTGCGTTACTACGCCGCCGATGCGCGTCATGTATTTGGCGAAGGCGAGGCACTGCCGGGCCCGACAGGCGAATCGAACCGTTTGCGCCACCGCGGGCGTGGCGTCTTCCTGTGCATCAGCCCATGGAATTTTCCGCTTGCGATCTTCACCGGCCAGATCGCCGCCGCCCTCGTAGCGGGCAACACAGTCATCGCCAAACCGGCCGAACAAACACCGCTCATCGCTTATGCCATGGTGCAATTGATGCAACGCGCGGGCCTGCCAGCCGATGCACTGGCCCTCGTGCTTGGCGATGGCGGAATTGGTGCTGCGCTCGTCAACCACCCGCAGATTGCAGGTGTAGCCTTTACCGGCTCGACAGAAACCGCTTGGCGCATCAATCGCGCCCTAGCGGCGAAAGATGGCCCCATCGTGCCATTGATTGCCGAAACAGGCGGCATCAACGCAATGGTGGTGGATGCCACCGCGCTACCGGAGCAAGTAACGGATGATGTCGTGATGTCGGCCTTTCGCTCAGCCGGACAACGGTGTTCGGCATTGCGCATGCTCTGCGTACAGGAGGATGTCGCCGACAAAATGATTGAGATGATCCGCGGCGCTGGACAGGAACTGAAGATCGGCGACCCTCGAAGCATTTCGGTTCATGTCGGCCCGGTGATCGACGCTGAAGCGAAAGCCAAACTCGACGGCCATATTGTCACGATGAAGAAGACCGCCAAGGTCGAAGCGCTGGGTGAAGCGCCCGCGCATGGTTTCTTTGTTGCACCGCATATCGTTGAACTCGCTAAGGCTGAAGATTTACAGGAAGAAATCTTCGGCCCCGTGCTGCATGTGGTGCGCTGGAAGGCGGGCGAGCTTGCAAAGCTGCTCGATGCAATCGATGCAAAAGGATACGGACTGACGCTCGGCGTCCATTCGCGAATCGATTCAACCATCGACACTATTCTTGAACGTCTCGACAGCGGCAATTGCTACGTGAACCGAAACATGATCGGCGCCGTTGTTGGCACGCAACCTTTCGGCGGATCGGGCCTATCTGGCACCGGCCCGAAAGCGGGCGGCCCAAACTATCTCAAACGGTTCGGGCTTGAACAAACGGTCACGATCAACACGGCGGCGGCTGGTGGCAATGCCAGCCTCATGGCCATGGTGGAATAGATCTCAGGCGCGGCCTTGCGCGCTTTTCTTGCAGAATAAATCTCGTCATTGCGAGGAGGGCATTAGCCCGTCGCGCCAATCCATGCTGTGTTCACGCTCGATACAAAGATGGGTTGCTGCGTCGCTGCGCTCCTCGCAATGACGAGGGTTGTAATTTACCCACAAGGCTCCAAAAGGCCGAACGGCAGCCGCCGACTGACCCGCATCCCAAACAATTAAGCGCGTTTTTTAATCTGCGGCACAGGCGCATCATCATCAAATAGTTCGGCGAGCTTCTCAGTCATCGCACCGCCGAGCTCCTCCGCGTCAACAATCGTCACAGCGCGGCGGTAATAACGCGTCACATCATGCCCGATGCCGATGGCGATCAACTCGACGGGCGAGCGCGTTTCGATCTCTTCGATGACCTTGCGCAGATGCTTTTCGAGATAATTGCCCGGATTGACCGACAAGGTTGAATCGTCGACCGGTGCACCATCTGAGATCATCATCAGGATTTTGCGCTGCTCGGGGCGCGCCAATAAACGCTGATGGGCCCAATCGAGCGCCTCGCCGTCGATATTTTCTTTGAGCAGACCCTCACGCATCATCAGGCCAAGATTTTTGCGCGCACGCCGCCATGGCGCGTCCGCTTCCTTGTAGATGATGTGACGCAAATCATTGAGGCGACCGGGCGCAGGCGGCTTGCCTGACTGCAACCACGTTTCGCGCGCTTGCCCGCCCTTCCACGCGCGCGTGGTGAAGCCGAGAATCTCTGTCTTCACGCCGCAACGTTCGAGCGTGCGCGCAAGCACATCACCGCACGTCGCCGCGACGGTGATCGGACGACCGCGCATCGAGCCTGAATTATCGATCAGCAACGTCACCACAGTGTCGCGGAAATTCGTATCCTTTTCGCGCTTGAAGGAGAGCGGCTGATACGGATCCATCACGATTCGCGTCAGACGCGCCGGATCGAGTGACCCCTCTTCGAGATCGAATTCCCAAGCACGATTCTGCTGCGCCATCAGGCGACGCTGCAACCGATTAGCGAGCCGCGCGACCACGCCTTGCAAATGGCTGAGCTGCTTGTCGAGATAAGCGCGCAGACGCGCGAGCTCATCAGCATCGCAGAGTTCTTCGGCCTTGATCGTTTCGTCGAATTTCGTCGTAAACGCCTTGTATTCCGGTCCGCGCGATTGCTGCCCCGCATTTGGCGGCGGACGCGAAGCTTCTGAAGGATTATCGCTATCGGTCTCGTCCATATCGTCCGGCATTTCGCCGGTGGGGCCGTCGGCGTCTTCTTTGGCGCCTTCTTCGAGCTCGGCCGTCGCGTCTTCGCTTTCCTGCATCTCGGCGCGTTCAGCCGACGATTGCTCTTCAGCATCGCCCTGATCGCTCTGCTCATTCTGATTGTCGCCTTCGTCCTGCTCCTCGTTCTCGTCATCGTCGGGATCGAGGTTGGCATCGTCTGCCATATCGAGCTTGGCGAGCACATCGCGCATATCGCGCGCAAAAGATTTCTGATCTTCGATATCGCTGAGAAGACGATCGAGCGAAGGACCGGCCTTTTCCTCGACGAAGCCGCGCCACAAATCGACGACTTTCTGTGCCGCCGGAGGCGGCTTCAAGCCGGTCAACCGCTCTCGCACCATCATCGCAATAGCGTCTTCAAGCGGCGCATCGGCGCGGTCAGTAATTTCGTGATAATTGCCGCGATGATAGCGGTCTTCCAACATGGCTGAGATGTTTGTTGCCACGCCCGCCATGCGGCGCGAGCCAATCGCTTCGACACGCGCCTGTTCGACCGCATCGAAAACGGCACGCGCGGCAGGGCCTTCCGGCGCCAAGCGGCGATGCACATTGTCGTCATGGCATGCGAGCCGGAGCGCCATCGCATCCGCATGTCCGCGCACCACCGCGACATCGTCAGCCGTCATCTTGCGCGGCGGCTCGGGCAAACGCGCCCTTTCGCCGACAAGCGAAGGCCGATCCGACGCATAGGTGATCTCAAGCTCAGGCTTGCGCGCAAGCGCACGCATAGCACCCGCAAGCGACCGCTTGAACGGTTCGGTGGGCGCCTCTTTGCCCTGCGTCGGTTTGCGGTTCGAGGGCGTGCTCACGCCGTTTCTGGCCTCAGCTCAGGGCGACGTTAACGGCGCTCTCCGGCAATTCGACACCGAAGGAGCGCTGGTAGAATTCCGCCACCAGCGAACGTTCGAGCTCATCGCATTTGTTGAGGAAGGTGACGCGGAATGCGAAGCCCACATCCTTGAAGATGTCGGCATTCTCGGCCCATGTGATCACCGTGCGCGGGCTCATCACCGTCGACAAATCGCCATTCATGAAGGCATTGCGGGTGAGATCGGCCACGCGCACCATCCGGTTGACGATATCACGACCTTCCTTGCCCGTGTAATGCTTCGCCTTCGACAGGACGATGTCGACTTCCTTGTCATGCGGCAAATAATTGAGCGTTGTCACGATCGACCAGCGGTCCATCTGACCTTGGTTGATCTGCTGCGTGCCGTGATAGAGGCCCGACGTATCGCCGAGACCCACCGTATTCGCGGTCGCGAACAGACGGAAAGCGGGATGTGGACGAATGACGCGCTTTTGATCGAGCAAGGTCAGCTTGCCCGATACTTCGAGCACGCGCTGAATAACAAACATTACGTCCGGGCGGCCGGCGTCATATTCGTCGAACACTAGCGCCACATTGTTCTGCAACGCCCATGGCAGAATGCCATCTTGGAATTCGGTGATCTGCTTGCCGTCCTTGAGCACGATCGCGTCCTTGCCAACGAGATCGATGCGCGAGACATGGCTATCGAGATTGATGCGAATGCACGGCCAGTTGAGGCGCGCCGCAACCTGTTCGATATGGGTTGATTTGCCGGTGCCGTGATAGCCCGTCACCATCACGCGGCGGTTCTTTGCAAAACCGGCAAGGATGGCGAGCGTCGTGTCGCGGTCGAACAGATAATCGGGATCGAGATCGGGCACATGCGCCTCGGCCTGGCTGAAGGCAGGCACCATCATGTCAGTATCGATACCGAAAACTTTCCGGGCTGACACAGTCGTGTCGGGCAGGCCGGGCATCGAGTCGTTGGCTTCTTTCAGCGCTTCGTTCTTCGCAGGCATACATCCTCGCATTGCGGCAGCGCGGCCCGGGCCCATGAGCTTCATGGTCTCCGCCGCCGGAACCCCCGCATGACGATCCATTGATGGGAGTGTTTTAGGCTTTTGGCCCCGTGAAGTCCATCGCCCAGCGACAGATCAGACCTGTTATTGGCGGGGTTCAGGCGAGGCCGGAGGATTTCAATGTGTTGTAGGCGTTGATGATCTCGCGGAGCTTATCCTCATAAGACCGGTCACCCCCGTTCATGTCGGGGTGGAAACGCTTCACGAGGATCTTAAACCGTGCCTTCACCTCGACCTTTTCGGTCGTTTCGGGCAGATCGAGCGTCTCGAACGCCTTCCGGGCCAAGGGACCTATCCGGCTTTCCGGTTCGGGGGCCCGGCGTTGCTCGGCACGAAAACCGCCGCCGCGCAGGATGTCGAACGGGTCGGAGGCAGAAAACTCCGCCGCCCCGGCCTTGGCAGCCGCTTCCCGCGTCGCCGAATTTACCCCCATGGACCAGGTCGGCCGATGGCCGATCAGGTCCTCTTTCTGGTATTTGGCGACCGCATCATCATCCATCCCGGCAAAATAATTGTAGGTCGAATTATACTCCCGGACGTGTTCGAGGCAGAATTTCCAGTATTCGCCCTCATGATGGCGGCCTTTGGGGGCCCGAAACTCGCCTGCGGCATTACAACCGACGCGGTCGCACCAGCCCGTCTCCTTCTTGGAGGCAGCCTCGGCCCGGGGCTTCACCCGGATGCGATCGAAGAGACGCGAGTTGAGATTCATGGCTCAGCTATTATGAGAGACCCACCCCCCTCGGCAAGCGGTGCCGACAGAGAAAGAATGGACCATGAGTGTGAAGGAAACGATGACGCGCAAGCTTGAGGCCGCTTTTGCGCCGGTCAGCCTGATGGTCCTCGACGAATCCGACCAGCATCGCGGCCATGGCGGCTGGCGCGAGGGTGGTGAGACCCATTTTCGTATCCAGATCGTATCGCCCGCCTTCAAGGGCAAGAGCCGGGTCGACATTCACCGCGCCATCAATGCCTGCGTCGCCGACGAGTTGCAAGGCAGCGTGCACGCGCTAGCGATTGAAGCCAAGGCAGGGTGAGAACCGTGGCAATACGTGCAAGGCCCTCACGGTGAGACGCGGCAAAGCCGCGTCTCGAACGAAGAGAGTATCAGCAAGTGTCTGAAAAAACCTTAGCGCGCCTTCTCGAGAATGCTGACGTAATTTGCGACCGCGGCACCACCCATGTTGAAGATGCCGCCGAATTGCGCATTCGGAATCTGCAAGTCTCCCGCTTCGCCCGAAAGCTGCATCGCGGTGAGCGCATGCATTGAAACGCCAGTCGCGCCGATCGGATGACCCTTAGCCTTCAATCCGCCGGAACGATTGACCGGCAATTTACCATCCTTCGCCGTCCAACCTTCCTTGATCGCACGCGCGCCTTGGCCTTCCGGCACAAGCCCCATCGCTTCATATTCGATGAGTTCCGCAATCGTGAAACAATCATGTGTTTCAACGAAAGAGAGATCGCCAAGCGCCAATCCGGCATCAGCCAAAGCACGACGCCACGCTACGCCACAGCCTTCGAATTTCAAAATATCGCGCTTCGACATTGGCAGGAAATCCTGCGCATGGGCCGTGGCGCGGAATTTCACCTGACGCTTCATTGTGGCAGCAACCTCATCGTCCGCCAGCACAATCGCAGCCGCGCCATCGGAGACCAGCGAGCAATCGGTGCGCTTCAGTGGACCTGCAACGAAGGGATTTTTCTCGCTTTCAGTGCGGCAGAAATCGAAGCCGACCTCCTTGCGCATCTGTGCGTAAGGATTGTCGACACCGTTGAGATGATTTTTCACTGCGATCATCGCAAGCGCATCGGATTGATCGCCATGACGCTGGAAATAGGCGGCTGCAATTTTGCCGAACACGCCGGCGAAACCGCCGGGCGTATCGCCATCTTCCGGCAGGTAGGACGCTTTCAGAAGCGTTTTGCCAATTTCAGGACCGGGCGTTTTCGTCATCTGCTCGACACCGACAACAAGAACGATCTTGGCCTGCTTGGCTGCAATCGTCTTCAGACCTTCATGCACAGCCGCCGATCCCGTGGCGCAGGCATTCTCGACACGCAGGGTCGGCTTGAAGCGCAACCGATCATCGGCCTGCAGAACCAGCGAAGCCGTAAATTCCTGCGCCGAGAAGCCGCCATTGAAATGGCCAAACATGATGGCATCGATATCGGAGGCTTCGATCCCGGCATGCTCCATGGCCTCGCGCGTCACACGCACAACGAGGCTTTCGACGCTTTCTGCATCAAGCTTTCCGAACGGTGTATGCGCCCAGCCAACAATCGACGTCATGAGATCCACCCTGAACATTGTTTTCTGGCGTTAATGTGCACCCTGCAGGACCCGGACGCAAGACCGTCAGGAATGCGACCAGAGAAGGAGAGCAACGCCTAAAACGATGAGCAACATCCCCATCACTTCACGCTGCGAAATGCTCTGATCGAAAATCCGGCGCGAAACGAACATCGCCATGAACACCTCGACCAAGGCCAGCGTCCGGACATTGGCCGCGCTCGTCAGCGAAAAACCGATGAACCAGAATTGCGAGGCAAACGCGCCCAAAAACCCTGCCGGGATCGATTGCCGCCATGCCTTGAATGAACCCACCAGCGCCGGCCGGTCAAACAGCACCATCCAAATCAGCAGCAATCCCGTCTGCATCCCCAGCGACCACGCAAGCGTCGTCGTGGCGCGGATTACGAAGAAGCCGCTGTCGAGACCCATGATCGCGCCCCGGAAGCAGACAGCCGAGAGCGCAAAACTCGCCGCAGCGGCCAGCCCAAGGCCGACGGGCTTCAAGCCAGCGGAGGTGATAGGCGCACCCGGTTTGAGCGCCGTCAGCACCACGCCTCCGGTTGCCAGTGCAATGGCCGTCCAGCCCAAGGGGGACGGGTTGTCGCCAAGCAGGATCAACCCGGCGAGCGCGATTAGCAGCGGCTCGGTCTTCACATAGGCGGTTGTAACCGAGAAGGAGCGGTCCTTCATCGCCGCCAGCATCAGGGCGGTGGCAGCAATCTGGCTGATCGCACCCGCGAGCGTGAACAGCAGGAAATCGCCATCCGGACGGGGCACGGCTTCGCCACTGAAACCTGCCACCAAGGCGAGAAAGAGGAGCGCGAAGGGAAACCCATACAGGAAGCGGACCTGCGTCGCCCCGATCGTGCCGATCGTCTTGATCAGCCCGGCCTGTGTGGCGTTCCGCGCCGTTTGGGCGGCGGCGGCGATGAGTGTGGTCGGGATCCAAAGAAGCGTAAGCATAGCCGTCCAGCCGAAAAGGATCTCCGCGCCTAACACGCCCGGGGCCTTTGGCAAATCCAGCCTCTAGGCAAATCGGCCCTGTCCCTTTACGAAAGGCGCTATGGAGAGAAGCCAGCCCAAACGCGCTCTCGCCGCGCTCGCCGTTGCCGTGACTGCATCCGCCGCCATGCCTGCCATGGCTGGCCCCGCGATCGTGGCCGACATCGATTCGGGCCGCGTCCTCTACGCTGAAGACGCAACCCAGCCTTGGCACCCGGCCTCCGTCACAAAATTGATGACGGTTTACGTCGCGCTGAGAGCGCTGACGGAAGGCAGGATTGGGCTTGAGACCGCAATCCCGGTCTCGAAACGCGCTTCGGCGGCACCACCGTCGAAAATCCGGCTGAAGCCGGGCCAAGAGATGACGCTCGATAACGCACTCAAGATTCTGATGGTGAAATCGGCCAACGACGTTGCGATCGTCGTAGCGGAAGGCGTCGGCGGCACGGTTGAAAACTTCGCCGCCATGATGAACGCTCAGGCCCAGCGCCTTGGCATGACGGATAGCCATTTCATCAATCCGCACGGATTGTTCGCGGCAGGGCAGCAATCGACGGCGCGTGACATGGCCGTTCTGGCGCGCGCTTTACTCACTGAATTTCCCGAATCTGCGCAGCTCTACGGCATCGGCGCCGTCAAACTGAATGATGTTGTGATGCTCAATACCAATGGGCTGATCGGTCGCTATCCCGGCGCAGATGGTATGAAAACCGGCTTCATCTGCGCATCGGGTTTCAACGTCGTCGCCACAGCGGCGCGCGGCGGTAAAAAATATGTGGCCGTCGTATTCGGTGAACCATCCGCACAAAAACGCACAATCAAAGCATCGCAATTATTTGACCGCGCCTTCAATGGAGAATTCAGCCGCGGTCCGCAATTGGCTGCGTTACCACGCGTCGGCGGTACGGCACCGAACCTGCGCGAGGACATCTGCGTCAAACGTCTTGGCCGCGAACCATCAGAGAACGATGCACCGGCAGCCATGGTGCAAGGCACGCAAGACGATGGCCGCCCGGTGACTATGATGGCGAATGGCGTTGCCTTTGCGACGGGTCCGCGCGACGAGTTCACGCCTATCGCCGTCTTCATCGGCCCTTCATCGGGATCGAAGCGCGCGCCTGTAGCCGCCAATCGCAAGACCGTGTCCCCCACCCAAACAGCCACGGCAGAAACTCCGGCCAAGCCTGAAGCAAAAACCAACGCCAAAGCGACACCGCAAAAATCTACTCCGCAAAAATCCGCGCCGAAAACGCCAGAGAAATCAGCGACAAAAAAGCCTTCGCCTACGGCAAATCCTGCAAAGCCCGAACCGGCGCCCATCTCTGAGCCAGCCCCCGCGCCCGCAGCCACCGCATCGCCTGCCCAATCGGCACCAACGAAAGCAGCGCCGCCCGTCGAGAATGCAGGGGGTATTGGCATTTCTCCATCAGGGCCGGCCTCGTTCCGCGGCACGATCGCACCACGGCCTACACCCGGCGCAGCACCAGGCGCGGGATCGGGTCCGCTGATCCTACCCGGCGCTGCCGCACCTTTGCCCTCGACCTTGGCAAAACCGACCCCGGCCAATCCTGCGCCTGTGAAGCCTGCCCTCAAACCCGCCGCGGACCAATGACACGATCTCTCTCGGCTGCTGGCGTCAGCATGGCGCTCGCCGGCGCCTTTTTTTATGGCTTCAACATTTCTTTCGCCGCCTTGGCATCCCAAGCCGGCATAAGCGGCCCTGTGCTCGTTTCCTACCGGATCGTGACAATGATGGCGCTGGCCATCGCTGCGCATGCGATGTTGCGAACCGCGTTCCATATTCCAAAAAGCGACCGCGTCGGAGTCCTGTTGATCGGGCTCACCTCGATCGGTGTCGGCGTCGGTTATCTTTCGGCGGTCGCCTTCATCCCGGTCACTGTCGCGGCGGTGATTTTCTACACCTTCCCCATCTTGATCGTGATCGCCACGCCCTTGATCGACAAAAGACCGCTCACACCGACCATGATGTTTGTGACTGTTTTGGCTTTCATCGGCGTTGTGATGGTCGTCGGCCCCGCAATGGACGCGCTCGATTGGCGCGGCATTGCGCTCGCTTTCGTGGCGAGCATTTCTGCCGCCATCCAGTTCTTCGCAGGCACGCGCTGCAAATCGACATCACTACAAAGCAAGATCCTCGGCGTGCAGATCGTCGCTCTGCCCTTTACCTTGGCGATTGCCATGATCGCAGGTGGTATGAAACCGCCCACAATCCTGCTCAATGCGCCCATGGCCGTCGCGCTCACCATTGGCGGCTTCATGTTGGGCTTCCTGTTTCAGATGCTGGCGCTCAACCGCATACCGGCTTCCGCTGCGGGCCTCGCTTTTTGCGCCGAGCCGGTTGTGGCTGCGGTGACATCCGTCCTCGTGCTTGACGAACGCCTAGGCCCAATCGGCTATGCTGGCGGCGCCTTGGTCATTGCCGCAATCATGCTCAACGTCATCTTCGAAAACCGCCGCTCGACGGCCATCACGAAAATTATTCCGGAATAGGACCATGCGTGAGGAACGCCGCACACCTGTCGGGATCGTGACGGGCTTTTTGGGAGCCGGGAAAACCACGCTGCTGAACCGGCTTTTGCACGACCCCGCACTGAACGGCACCATCGTGATTGTCAACGAGTTTGGCGAAGTTGGCCTCGACCATCTCTTTCTCGAATCGCGCGCCGATGACGACATGGTGCTCCTATCCTCCGGCTGTCTCTGCTGCACGGTGCGCGGCGATCTCGTCGCCACGCTTGAAGACCTTTTTCGCGCCCGCGACGAAGGCACCGGCAATCTGTTCAAGCGCATCTTGATCGAGACGACAGGTCTTGCCGATCCCGTTCCGGTGATGCAGGCCGTATTGGCGCACCCTTGGCTATCGCGCATCTGCGCGCTGGCGGGCATCGTTACGCTTGCCGATGCAACACAAATCGAAGAGCTGGTTGAAACGCAGGAAGAAGCATTGAAGCAAATCGCGGTCGCCGACCGCATCGTGCTGACCAAGACCGACCTCTGGCCGGAAGCGGAGCGCGCCTCGCGCCGGAGCGAAATTGAGCGCTTTCTGAAAAGATTAAACCCGGTTGCGCCCATTCTCGACGCCGGCCATTGCGATGCGTCGCTGATTGTCAACGCTGGATTGTTCGGCGAACAGGGCAAAAGCGCCGAAGTACGGCAATGGCTCGATGAAGAAGCGCTTGGCCTTGCGGCGCATGATCACAACCATGACCCGAACCGTCATGGCGATGTTGCAACTTTTGCGATTATCCGCGACACGCCTGTCGATCCCGGCGCGCTCGATCTCTTCCTTGGCCTTTTGCGACAGACGCAAGGCGACAAGCTCCTACGCATGAAAGGCCTTGTGCGGCTGACAACGGAAACGGAGCGGCCATTACTGCTGCAAGCGGTTCAGCATGTTCTGCATCCGCCGGAATTACTGCGCGCTTGGCCCGATCAAGACCGGCGCACCCGCCTTGTATTTATTGGCCGCAAACTTGACGAGGCATCCGTGCGCGCCCTGTTCGACGCGCTAACCGGGACGCCGCGGATCGACACGCCCGACCGCGCTGCACTTGAAGACAATCCACTCTCGCTGCGCCGCGGCTGATCGTCCCGGCTGCGGGACTTGCTCCTGCCCGGCGAGCTTCTATCATCATCTTTCAATGAGAAGAGATGGGGGGAAAGCCATGGGCTTACTGGATCGCCTGACAAGCGAAGTCGCCTATTTGCGCGGCGCGTTGCGAACGCTCAACCGTGTCAAACCCGTTGCGCTCAATCCCAACCATGTTCTGTGCGATCTAATGGAGGAAGCGGCCGCCCAATTTGCCGATCGCCCCGCACTCGTCGGCGAGGATGATGTCTGGACTTTTCGCGATATGATCGGCCGCGTGAACCGCGTTGCACGCTGGGCCCGTGCTGAAGGTATTGGCAAGGGCGACACGGTTGCGCTTCTTCTCAACAATTGTCGCGACTATCCGCTGATCTGGCTTGGCATCGCACGCGCAGGCGGCGCAACCGCGCTCATTAACACCAACCTCACAGGCCAAGGCCTCGCCCATTCGGTGTCGATCGTGAAGGCGAAAAAGATCATTGTCGGCATGCCGCTACTTGGTGCATGGCAGGCGGCAGAGCCATTGCTTGATGAAAAACCTGAAATCCTGACATTCGGCGGCAGTCTCGACGGCTGTAAGCGGTTTGAAAATGTACGCGACGCACAATCCGCAGAACCGCTGGCGGCCAATGAAAAAGTACCCCTCACCATTGAGGATCGCTGCGTCTATATCTACACATCGGGCACGACCGGCCTGCCGAAAGCGGCCAACATCAATCATTACCGCATCAAGGCGATGGCGCTCGGTTTTTCCGCCGTGATGGATGTGCAGCCCGACGATCGCATATATGACTGCCTGCCACTTTACCATTCCAATGGCGGCGTACTCGCGACCTATGGCGTCTTGTGTCAGGGCGGTTCGGTCGTCATCCGCGAGAGATTTTCGGCACGCGAATTCTGGAACGAGATCATCCGGTTCAACTGTACGCTATTCTTCTACATCGGCGAACTGTGCCGCTATCTCGTCAACCAAGCACCGACGCCGCAGGATCGGCAACACAAGATCCGGCTTATCTGTGGTAATGGATTGCGTCCCGATATCTGGAGCGAATTCGTCGATCGTTTTGGCATCCGCAATATCCGCGAGTTCTATGCGGCAACGGAAGGCAATATCGCGCTCTTTAATTTCGATTCCAAACCCGGCTCGGTGGGGCGCATTCCAAAATGGGCCGAACGTCGCTTCGTCGTCAAAGTTGTGCGCTACGATGTAGAGCGTGAGGAGCCGGTGCGCGGCCCTGATGGTTTCTGCCAAGCTTGCGGGCCGGATGAAATAGGCGAGATTATGGGCCAGATCCTCAACGATCCCATGAAGCCTGCCAATCGTTTCGAGGGCTATGCCGACAAGGACGCGACGGAAAAGAAAATTCTGCGTAACGCCTTTGCCGAAGGCGATGCATGGTTTCGCTCCGGCGACCTTCTGAAGCGTGACGCGCAAGGTTATTTTTACTTCATCGACCGGATCGGCGATACCTTCCGTTGGAAGGGCGAGAATGTCGCGACAAGCGAAGTGGCGGAAGCCATGGGCGTGTTCCCCGGTATCGACGAAGCCAATGTCTATGGCGTCCATGTGCCCGGCTATGATGGCCGCGCAGGCATGGCGGCGATTGCACTGAGCGCGAACGAAGATATCGATTTCGATGCACTCTATGCTGAGCTGAAAAAGCGCCTGCCACCCTATGCACGTCCGGTTTTCCTGCGCATCCGTACAGAGCTTGAACATACCGGCACGTTCAAGATCAAAAAAGTTGATCTCGTGAAGGAAGGCTTCGATCCGACCATCATCGCCGATCCGCTCTGGTTCGACCATCCAACAGAAGGCCGATACGTCCGGCTTGATGCAGACCTGCATGCGCAGATCGTGTCGAAGGGTATTCGACTTTAAGCGGACGTCCTCATGGTGTCAGAGTCAATCTCGTCATTGCGAGGAGTGAAACGACGAAGCAATCCATCGTCGTTCAGCGCGTGATCCAACCAGAGATTGCCGCGGCGAACTAACGCCCTCCTCGCACTGCCGCGTTATAGTTTAAGCGCGCAGCGCCAAAGGCCGAATGGCCGCCCGAGCCTTCGCAAGGCCCTCAAAAACAAAAAGCGCGCAGCGCCAAAGGCCGAATGGCCGCCCGAGCCTTCGCGAGGCCCTCAAAAACAAAAAGAGCGCGGCGCCAAAGGCCGAATGGCCGCCCGAGCCTTCGCGAGGCCCTCAAAAACAAAAAATCTATCCGCGTCCGCGCAATTCGCGGCGGATGATCTTGCCTGTCGTCGTCAGCGGCAAATCATCCACGAACGCGATCTCGCGCGGATATTCATGCGCGGACAATCGCTCGCGCACGAACGCTGAGATGTCGGCGGCAAGCGCATCGCTCGCCGCATAACCCGGCTTCAAGACAAGAAAGGCTTTGACGATTTCTGTCCGCAGTAAATCGGGCTTGCCGACAACAGCAGACAGCGCCACCGCCTCATGCTTCATCAGACAATCTTCGATTTCCGTCGGCCCGATCCGATAACCTGATGATGTGATCACATCATCGTCACGCCCGACGAAACGGATGTAGCCATCTTCATCCGCCACCGCCTGATCACCTGTGGTCATCCAATCGCCGATGAATTTGGCGCGCGTACCTTCCTCATTGTTCCAATAACCGAGGAACATCACAGGATCGGGGCGCATTACGGCAATCTGCCCATCTTCGCCCGGCGCACATGCGGTGCCATCAGGGCGAATGACAGCCACGCGATGGCCCGGCACAGGCTTGCCGATGAATCCCGGCCTAACAACGCCGATCGACGCGCTCGATGCAATCACGAGGTTGCATTCGGTCTGGCCATAAGCCTCGTTAATGGTGAGACCAAGCGCTTCGCGGCCCCATTGCAATGTCTCGACACCCAGCGCCTCGCCTGCCGAGGCGATGGTCCGCAGAACGAGATTGAAGCGCCCGCGTGGATTGTTGACGGCGCGCAACATCCGCAGTGCTGTCGGCGGCACGAAAATGTTGCGGATCGCGAGGTCCTGCATCAGCCGGAGCGCTTCTTCGGGATCGAATTTTTCGAATTTGCGCGCCACTACCGGCACGCCGAAATGTAAGGCCGGCAAAAGCCCATTGAGCAATCCGCCCGCCCAAGCCCAATCGGCTGGCGTCCACATCAGATCGCCCGGCTGCGGCATGAATTCATGCGGAAGTTGAATCCCCGGCAAATGGCCGAGCAACACGCGATGGCCGTGCAGCGCACCTTTCGGCGGTCCCGTTGTGCCGGAGGTGTAGATCATCAAAGCGGGATCGTCCGGCGCCGTATCGACGGGCGTGAAATCGTCGCTTTCGCGTGCGAGCGCCTCCGTCCAACCGAGCGCTGCGCCGTCAGGCCCATCGATGGAGATCAAGATGCGCAGATCGGGAAGGAGTGGACGCAGCGGCGCAATCTTCGCAAGCCCAGCCGCATCGGTGAGGAGCACGCTCGCGCCCGCATTCTGTAAACGGAACGAAAGCGCATCGGTGCCGAACAGAACCGCGAGCGGCAGCGCTACCGCGCCAGTTTTGTAGATGCCGATATGAGCGGCGGCGACTTCGACCGATTGCGGCAACAGGATCGCCACACGATCGCCGCGCCGCACACCGCAACGCAGAAGCAGGTTGGCGAACCGGTTTGACAATGCGCGCAAATGGCGGAAGTCGATGGGCGTCGTTGCGCCATTGGCCTTCACATCGAAAATGGCGATGCGGGATGGGTCAAGCGCCGCCCACCGGTCACACACATCAACGCCGATATTGTACCGCTCCGGCAGGTTCCACCGGAACCCGGCATAGATGCGGTTATATTCAGTATCGTGAGCGAGCATGGCGGTGCCTTTACCGAGGCTTATAGAAAGCCCTGTGCCAAGCTTCAATCGGCCTTTGGAGCGAGAAGGTACCCCATGGGTTGTGCCTTGAGCTGTCAACCGTCAGACTAAGGGTACGAATCGCCCGTTGGTGATTCGCCAGTGAGGAGGTGCCGATGCCCCGTCTTTTCACCGGCCTCGAGATCCCTGACGATCTCGCTTTCACTCTCTCCCTTTGCCGCGGCGGCCTTGCAGGTGCCCGCTGGATAGACCCCGACAATTACCACATCACACTCCGCTTCATGGGCGATATCGATGGCGGCATGGCCCGCGACATTGCTCACATCCTCGAAGGGGTGCGCCGCTCCGGATTAACCGTCGCGGTCGATGGCCTTCGCATCTTCGGTGGCGACAGGCCGCGCGCGCTCGTCGCAGCGATTGCGCCAAGCCGCGAACTCCTCGAATTGCAGGCCGAGCACGAACGCCTCGTCCGTCGTTGCGGCATGCCGCCCGAGACACGGAAATTCACCCCGCACATCACCCTAGCCCGCCTGCGCGACACCTCGCCACGGCAGGCGGCAGAGTTTTTGGCGCTGCGCGGCCCGATTATGGCCCCAAGCTTCGCCGTGAATGAATTCGTGCTGTTCTCCTCCCGTGCCTCCACGGGGGGCGGGCCCTATATCGTAGAGGCAGCCTACCCTTTGGGCCGCGACACAGGGAGGCACCAATGGCCACACGATTACAGGGCGAAGATCGCCTGAAGGCGCTCGCATCGATTCCAGCTTGGCAAGAGGTTGCTAACCGCGACGCCATCACGCGCCAATTCCGGTTCAAGGATTTCAACGCGGCCTTTGGCTTTATGGCACGCGCCGCGCTGGTGGCCGAAAAAGCCGATCACCATCCCGAATGGTTCAACGTCTACAACCGTGTTGACGTGACCCTGTCAACGCATGACGCAGGCGGCCTCACCGACAAGGATATCGCGCTCGCCCGCGCCATGGATGCCATTTTCGGCGGCTGATTATTTCGGCTGCATTCTAAGCGCGCCGTCGAGACGGATCGCCGTGCCGTTCAACATGTCGTTCTCGACAATGCTTTTCACGAGCGCCGCATATTCTGCCGGTTTGCCGAGCCGCGACGGGAAAGGGACATTCGCTTCAAGCGCTTTGCGGAAATCTTCCGGCACACTTTCGAACATCGGCGTGTGGAAAAGACCCGGCATAATCGTCATGACGCGAATGCCATAGCCCGACAGATCGCGTGCAACAGGAAGCGTAAGGCCGACCACGCCGCCCTTCGATGCGGCATAAGCAGCCTGCCCGATCTGTCCATCTTCCGCCGCCACCGATGCGGTGCAAACGATAACGCCACGCCCGCCATCGGCCGTGACAGGATCGGAAGCAGCCATGCCCAAGGCGCATTTCGCAATCATGTTGAACGTGCCGCCCAAATTGACGGCGAGCGCTTTGGCAAAAATGCCGAGATCATGCGCAACAAATGCGCCCGTATCGCGTTTCTTGGACACAGTCCGCATACCGGGCGCAATGCCGGCACAATTGACCAGAATGCGCTCCTGCCCGTGCTTGGCGCGAGCAGCCGCAAGGCCGGCATCGATCGAGCCCTCGTCGGTCACATCGACCTTGCAGAAGAGGCCGCCAATCTCCCGCGCGACACTCTCGCCGCGCTCCGCGTTCATGTCGAAGAGGGCCACTTTCGCGCCCTGTGCCGCGAGCATCCGCGCCGTGGCTTCCCCGAGCCCCGAGGCCCCGCCGGTCACAATGGCTGCAATCGTCTGGTCGATCTTCATGACGCACTCCCCCTGTTTTGCTCAGCTTAACCGGAACAGAAGCGCAAGTCGCCCCGCCAAAAGGCGGGACTGCCACGATTCCGCCAAAGGAACCCGCTTTGATCATGCGACCGCGTGAGCGGAACGGGAGAAGACCATGGTCGAATTCGCTGGCGAGCCTTTGGGCCGCCCCTTCACGAAGGACGAGATGGACGCGATGCGCCGCGAGGCACGCGACAGCGAAAGCCTGTTCACGCGCACGCGCGAAAGGTTGAAGAAGTTCGGCAGCCGCATCCCCTTCGCCGAAGATCTTCTGGCCGCGCTCTATTGCGCGCTCGATCCGGCGACAGACCGCAAGGTGAAGCTGATCCTATTTGGCGCAGCCGCCTATTTTCTGATGCCGATGGACGCGATGCCGGATCTTTTCCCGATCATCGGCTTCACCGACGATGCCGCCGTGATTGCAGCAGCCATCGCCGCCGTGCGGTCGGGCATCACCGACAGCCACCGCGACAAAGCGCGCGAAACGCTGAAGCGCTGAGCCGCATCACATCCTGACGAGAATTTTGCCTTTGGCCTGCCGCGCAGCGATGCGGGCGATGGCCTCTTGCGCCTGATCGAGCGCAACGATCTCATCCGCTTCGTCGCGGATTTTTCCTTCAGCCGTCCAGCGCAGCAATTGCGCATTGTTGGCGGCGTTCGCCTCCGGCTCCTTCTCCGCAAATGCACCCCAGAACACGCCACGAATGTCGCAGCCTTTCAGGAGCGTCAGATTAAGCGGAATCTTCGGGATCGTGCCCGACGCAAAACCGATAACGAGAAAGCGGCCCTTCCACGCAATTGCGCGCAAAGCGAGCTCCGCCAAATCGCCGCCGACCGGATCGTAGATCACATCGGCACCTTGCCCATCGGTGAGGCGTTTCAAACCATCGCGCAGATTTTCTTGCGTGTAATCGAGCAGCGCATCCGCGCCGGACGCTTGCGCTAGCGCGAGCTTGTCAGCCGATGACGCACACGCAATCACCTTTGCACCAAGCAATTTTCCGAGTTTAACCGCCGCAAGGCCAGCACCACCCGCAGCACCCAAAACGACGAGCGTTTCGCCCGCTTGCAATGCGCCGCGATCCTTCAACGCATGCAGCGATGTGCCATAGGTCACAAGCAAACCGGCGGCATCAGCATCGCTCACACCATCGGGAATACGCACGATCCTGTTGGCAGAAACCGCAACATGGGAGCGGCACGCGCCGTAAGTGACATAGGCTGCAACGCGATCCCCGACCGCAAAACCCGCAACGCGCGATCCCAGTGCGGCAATGGTACCCGCCAATTCACCGCCCGGCGAGAACGGCGGTTCAGGCTTGAATTGATATTGACCGCGAATGATCAGCGTGTCGAAAAAATTCAACCCGCAATGGCTGACGGCCACGACAACTTCATCGGGCGCTGGAACGGGATCGGGCAAAGTCTCGACACTAAGCGAATCGAGGCCTGTCAGTGCATTACAAATCAAGGCACGCATCAGGACGCCTCCACCACACCCACGGCTTCGAGATTGCGGCGGAGCCGCGTGAACGCCAAACGGATACGGCTCTTCACCGTGCCGAGCGGCAGTCCGGTCTTTTGGGCGATGTCGCTGTGAGACAACCCATCGAAAAAGGCGAGGCGCACAAGCGCGAGCTGCTCTTCCGGTAGTGCCGTTAAAGCATCGCGTACACGACCCTCACGATCCTGCATATCAATTGCGCGATCGAAATCTGGTGTCTCCGACGGTTCGAAGGCGGGCTCGAGCGGATCGACGAAATCGACCTTGTCGCGCCGCAGAAGATCGATCCGCCGGTTCCGTGCAATCCGATAAAGCCAGGTCGTGACTGAGGATTTCGAAGCGTCGAACAATTCCGCCTTGCGCCATAATGTCACCATGACGTCCTGCGTGACCTCTTCCGCTGTGCCGGAATCGGCCCCCGAACGGATCAGCCAGGCCTCAAGGCGGGGCGCAAAATGGTCGAACAGGCGCGCAAAGGCATCCCGGTCGCGCGAGCGCGCAACCGCGTGGACCCATGCCGCGAGATCGGAATTGCCGACCAAAGCTTCAAATCCTCGTCGATACCAATGGACAACCTGTCCCGGAACGAAGAACGAAGCCTCCGTCGGTGTCGGGAATGTGGCACGCCGCATTCGTCCTGAAAACCTTACACAAGACCAACCCTCTTCTGACGCCGAAAAATGTGGAAACCGGGCGCAGGGTTAGCGGATCTTTAACGGTGCCGGCCCAGGGTGTTTGCAACCCGGCATCCGGTTCGCTATCGGTGACGGGCCCATTGGTATGGGCAGGGGGCGGGTCCCGGAGTAAAGTGACGCGATGATTCGAAGCTTCCTTTCACGCGGCGCGCTCGCCGCAAGCGTCTTGTGCGCCCTCGCAGCCCCCGCTTTGGCCCAGCAGAGCAAGCCAGCCGCCAAGCCGGCTGCCGCTCCGGCTAAGCCCGCGCCGGGTGCAAAACCTGCTGCTGCGCCTGCCACGCAGGGTCCGGTCCAACTCGCGACCTATGGCGATTGGGGCGTCTATGCCTCCGATACTGCCAATGGCCGCGTCTGCTACGCGCTGAGCCAACCTAAGGAGCGCCTGCCGAAGGATCTGAAGCGCGACCCGGGTTTCCTATTCATCTCGACCCGCCCGGCAGAGGGTGTGCGCAACGAGATCAGCATCATCACCGGCTTTCCGACCAAGGATAACGCCCCCGGCGACTTCGCCATTGGCAGCACCACCTACAAACTGGTGCATAAGGGCAATTCGGCCTGGTTGGGCAACCCGGCCCAGGACCCTGTCGCCATCGAGACGATGAAGAAGGGCTCGACCCTGACCACCAAGACCGTGTCGGGCAGAGGCAACGTCACCACCGACCGGTACAGCCTGAACGGCCTCGGGCAGGCGCTCGACCGGATCAAGAAAGAATGCCCCTAAGCGGCCTGAATGCGGCCTCTGGGCGGCTGCGCTTGGCGCACCTCCCCCTTCCATGATAGGAACCCGGCCTTCCAGAAAGGCCGGACCATGAGCATCGCCGAGAGCGCATCCGCACGCGCCGACGCCCCCTTCGTCGAAAAGACGCCCGAGATGATCGCCGCCACCTTGCGCGGCGACCAGCCATCGCTCGTCGGCCTTACGCGCGCCCAGCTCAAAGACGCGCTCGCCTCCATCGGCGTTCCCGAGCGCGAATTGAAGATGCGCGTCTCGCAGCTCTGGCACTGGATCTACCATCGCGGCGCGCGCGATTTCGCCGACATGCTGAACGTGTCGAAGCATTTGCGCGCCGATCTCGCCACACGCTTCACGCTGGACCGTCCCGAAGTTGTCTCCGAACAGATTTCTGTCGATGGCACGCGCAAATGGCTGATCCGGATGCAGCCCGTCGGACCGCATGACAAGGGCGCCGAGATTGAGGCGGTTTATATCCCCGAAAGCGATCGCGGCACGCTGTGCGTCTCCTCGCAGGTCGGTTGCACGTTGACATGCTCGTTTTGCCACACTGGCACGCAACGTCTCGTGCGCAATCTCACCGCTGCCGAAATTGCTGCCCAGATCGTTGTGGCGCGCGACAGGCTCGGCGATTGGCCGGGCGCTGTACGGCCGACGGATGGGCTCGTACCCGATGCTGACCGCGCCGTTTCGAACATCGTGCTGATGGGCATGGGCGAACCGCTCTACAATTTCGAGAATGTGCGCGATGCGATGGAAGTCGTCACCGATGGCGAGGGGCTGTCGCTCTCCCGCCGCCGCATCACGCTATCGACATCGGGCGTCGTGCCGAACATCGTGCGCGCGGGCGAAGAGATTAATTCCATGCTGGCGATTTCGCTCCACGCCGTGCGCGACGATTTGCGCAATACGCTCGTACCGCTCAACAAGAAATATCCGATCAAGGAATTGCTTGAAGCGTGCCGCAACTATCCCGGCCTGTCGAATGCTCGCCGCATTACCTTCGAATATGTGATGCTGAAAGGCGTCAACGATTCGGATGCCGATGCGCGCGAATTGGTGCGGCTCCTCAAAGGCATCCCGGCGAAGATCAATCTTATTCCATTCAACCCATGGCCCGGCACAAAATATGAGTGCTCGGACTGGGACCGCATTGAGGCGTTCTCCGAGATCGTCTTCCGCGCGGGCTATGCCTCACCGGTGCGTACACCGCGCGGCCGCGACATTCTCGCGGCCTGCGGCCAGCTCAAAAGCGAGACGGAAAAACTGCGTGCCCGCGCACGCCTGATGCTCGAAACGGGCATTGGCGCGGAGGGCGTCTACGCGGCAGGCGCTGGCGAGGAATAAACCGCAACCATCACCGAATAAATGTCGTCGACTTAATTCAGCAGCGGCGACCACGCAGGATCCGAACCGAAGCCTGGCGTTGGAATCGGCATCTCTACACGACCCGTGATATCGACCATGAACAGGCGCGGACCTGAATTGCCGCCCGCATCGCGGAAGAACATGAGATACCGACCATTCGGCGCCCAAGTTGGTCCTTCATTATGAAAACCTTCCGTTAAAATGCGCTCGCCCGAACCATCCGGCTTCATGATGCCGATGGAGAAGGTACCGCCCTTCTGACGCGTGAAGGCGATGTAATCACCGCGCGGCGACCATACTGGCGTTGAATAACGCCCTTCGCCAAACGAGATGCGCCGTGCAGCACCACCGCCCGCAGGCATCACATAAATTTGCTGCGTTCCGCCACGATCGCTTTCAAATACAATCTGGGAACCGTTCGGCGAATAGGACGGCGACGTATCGATGGCATTGGCATCCGTGAGGCGTGTCGTAGTGCGCGAACGCAGATCCATGACGAAGAGATTGGATGACGCCCCTTGCGACAGCGACATGACGACCTTCTGCCCATCCGGTGAGAACCGCGGCGAGAACGTCATGCCGGGGAAATTGCCAACCATTTCACGCTGGCCAGTTTCGATGTTGAGCAGATAGACTTTCGGATCGCCATTGCCGAAGGACATATAGGTCACATCCTGCGACGAGGGCGAGAAGCGCGGCGTCACGACGAGATCTTCACCACGCGTAAGATAGCGCACATTCGCACCATCGGAATCCATGATCGCGAGCTTCTTCACGCGCTTGTCCTTCGGACCCGTCTCATCCACGAAGACGATGCGCGAATCGAAAAAGCCCTTTTCACCAGTGAGACGCGAATAGATGGCATCGGCGATGATATGGGCGACACGCCGCCAATTGTTCGGATCTGTAAAATATTGCTGACCAGTGAGTTGCTGACCTGCGAACACATCCCAAAGGCGAAACTCCGCTTTCAGGCGACCTGACGGATCGCGTACGATCTTGCCGGTCACAAGCGCCTGCGCATTGATCACTTTCCAAGAATCGAATTTCGGCGCGACATCAGGGTTCACCGCTTTTTCGATGAAGGCTGCTTTGTCGATGGGCAGAAAAACGCCGGAGCGTTTAAGGTCTGCCGTGATGACGGCGGCAATGTTGCGCCCAAGTTCGGGATCGGTGCCGGTGAAATCGGCAATCGCAATCGGTAGTGGCTGGAACTGGCCACGATCGAGTGTGATAGCAATTTCAGCCCGCGCAATCGGCGCAGCGGCTGAAAATCCCGCAAGGCAGACCAGAGCGGAGAGAGCAAGAAACGCAAAACGATGGCGCATGGCAGTCGATATCCTGTCATGAAAAGCGGCAGAGAACGTTGTGATCATCCCAACATCTCCCGTGCGTCGAAGGTGATGCTCCAATCCTTCCAATCGTTGAAGAAGGGAGCGAATTGCTGTGGAATACGGAAAGGGGAACAGCGGCGAATAGCGCGCATGGCGCTTTCTGCAACAGGGCGGAACGCCGGATCGGACGAGCTGTTAACGAGCACAGGCTGTCCCTGCAATTCCCCACTTTGCGAGAGTTGCATTTTGACGATTGGCTTCACATTCTCAGCGCCTGCAAGCCCAGCGGGCGGGCTCCAACATTGCGCCAATTGCTCTTTCAACAACGCGCCCAATTGGTCGCGCTGACTAGGGTTGAGCTTAGAGCCAGTCGCATTGGCCGCACCCAGCGCCGCTGTGCGATTAACCTCAGCTGCCGCAGCAGCCTGTTGTTGCGGCTTTTCTTTCGACTCAAGCAATTTCTTGATGTCGTTCGGGTTGAATTGCGGCGCGTCTGGTTTTTTCTCAGCCTGTTTCTTCGCCTGCTCGGCGGCCATGGCCGCAAGCTTTTTGGCTTCCTCGGCCTTTTGCTTCGCTTCGGCTTCGGCTTTCGCTTTTGCAGCTGCGTCAGCCTTGGCTTTCGCTTCCGCTTTCGCCTTCGCGTCCGCCTCGGCCTTCTCCTTGGCTTCGGCTTCTTTCTTTGCCTTTTCGATCGCTTCCGCTTCAGCTTCGGCCTTGCGCGCTGCCGCTTCCGCTTTCGCTTTCGCCTCTTGCTGGACCGCCTTGGCCTTCGCTTCGGCTTCCGCCTGTTGCTTTTGCTGTTCGGCTTTTTCTGCTTCAGCCTTGGCCTTGTCCGGTTCAGGCTCAGGTGGGCGACTTGGCGGCACCGGAATGTCGCGCTTCGCGTCGGCGTTCTCGGGCTTCAATTCTTCTTGCTGCGCGACACGTTGTGCGCGCGGCTTCGGTGCTTCGACCTTTTGCGGCGGTGCGGTTTTCTCGCCCTTGGTCACGGTCGCAGGTTGCGCAAGATCGACAACATCGACCGGAATGGCTTCGGGGGCCTCTTCAAATTTCGGTGTGAAAGCGAAGGCAATCAGCGTCGAGAGCAAAAGACCGGCGTGCAGCATCCCCGAGACCGCCAGGCCCGGCTGGGACCAATCGATCTGGACAAGCGCGCGCCAATTCATTTTGCCGCTTCCGGCTCATTCACAAGGGCCACTTTGCGAAAACCACCGGCCGTGATCGCAGCCATCAACTCTGCCACACGGCCATAGGCGATCGTTTTATCGGCGCGCACATAAATGCGTTCGTCCGCGCCCGCCTTCGCCACCGCCTGCAATTTGACCGCAATGTCAGACAGCGCGATCGGCTCTTCCATGACATAGATTTTGCCATCCGCCTTGATCGAGATGGTGAGCGGCACCTTATCGATGTTAAGCGGCGCGGCTTTTGTTTGCGGCAAATCGAGCGGCACGCCGGTCGCGAGCAACGGAGCTGCCACCATGAAGATGATGAGCAGGACGAGCATGACGTCGATGAACGGCGTCATGTTGATATCGGCGATGGGCGCGTGCTTGCGGCCGCCGCGTCGTCTGCGGCCTCCGCCTCTACCGCCCCCTGCCATGGACATGGCCATCGGCTATCCTCCTCAGGCGGCGATGCGTTCGTCGATCTGGCGGGACAGGATGGCGGAAAACTCATCCGCATACGCCTCGAGCCGCGCCTGTTGCTTATTCGCTTCCGCCTGCAACTTGTTGTAGGCGATGACGGCAGGAATGGCGGCAAACAGGCCGATCGCTGTCGCAAACAAGGCTTCTGCGATGCCCGGTGCAACCACCGCCAATGATGTGTTCTTCGACGCTGCAATCGAACGGAACGACGTCATGATGCCCCACACCGTGCCGAACAGACCGATAAAGGGCGACGCCGAGCCAATGGTGGCCAACACCAGCAATTTGGATTCGAACCGTTCGCGCTCGCGCTGGATCGTGACATCGAGCACTTTGTCGATCCGCTGACCGAGATTGGCGAAAGAGCGTCCCGGATTTTCAACCGCCCGCTTCCATTCGCGCATGGCCGCGACGAAAACCGCAGCCATTGCACCGGCAGGTCGATCGACCAGCATCTGATAGAGTTCTTCAAGCGATTGGCCAGACCAGAATACTTCCTCGAAGCGATCCATGGCCCGCTCGGAGCGGTGGAAGAACAGGCTCTTGTCGATGATGATGGCCCAAGACCACACTGAGGCGGCCATCAAACCCAGCATCACGAATTTCACAACGAAATGCGCATGCCAGAACATGGACCAGAGGGTGATTTCGTTGCCTGCGGCGCCTAAGCCCGCCTGCACGACTTCGGTTCCGTTCATACGCCTGTCCCTTTCCGCGGGACCGACCTTGGATAAGGCGGCCCGGTTGAACGCATTCGCTGATGCTGGATCTCGACCATCGGAATGGCGGCGAAATCCGGCGAAACAAGGGCGCTTTCAAGCCGAATCGACCCAAAACTCCCCGTTTTCGAGCAAGTGGACGTTTATGATTAAGACCGCGTTAAGAATGCCCGAATTCAGGCCCAGCGTCGGAGTTCAGGAGGGGCCAAAGGCGGCGCGGAAACTATCCGGCAGGCGCGTCGGCCGCCCGTCTTTCAGGATCGCGACCACAACTTCGGCCGTGGTCAGCACCTCATCGCCGCGCAGAATGCGCTGACTCAGGATCATGGACGCGCCACGAAGCGTGGCAGGCGCGGTCTCGACGACCAGCTCGTCATCCATCAAAGCGGGCTTGATCCAATCGATCTCCATCCGCCGGACAACGAAATAGACGCCCGTTTCCCGATGAAGCTTTTGCTGGTCGATCCCGCAGGCGCGGATGAACTCGGTTCGCCCACGTTCCAAGAACCGGAGATAGGAGGCGTGATAGACGACGCCGGAAAAATCCGTGTCCTCATAATAGACGCGCAGGGGGAAGCTATGCTGGGTCAATTCAAAGTTCCAATCCCATCCGGCCAATCACACCTCACTCTGTGAAGGCCCACAAAGACATCGCGAAGGGCCAGAGCCCTCACTCCTCCCCATCTGCAAACAACCCAAACTGCGCGCCAGCACTTGTCGGCACCGCAAGACCGAGATGTTTGAACGCCAGCGGCGTCAGCAGACGCCCGCGCGGCGTGCGTTGCAGAAAGCCCTGCTGCAAGAGATACGGCTCGATGATGTCTTCGATCGCATCGCGCGGTTCTGACAGGGCCGCCGCGATGGTTTCGATCCCGACCGGCCCGCCGCCGAAATTTTCTGCAACCAGCGAGAGGTAACGCCGGTCCATCTGATCGAGCCCAACCGCATCCACATCGAGCAGCGTCAAGGCGCGGTCGGCGATGATGCGCGTGACTTCGGCGGCATTGTCCACCACCGCGAAATCACGCACGCGGCGCAGAAGGCGGCCCGCAATGCGTGGCGTGCCGCGCGCACGGCGCGCAATCTCGTTGGCGCCTTCATCGCTCATGCCAATGCCGAGCACCCGCGCGCCGCGTTTGACGATGAATTCCAATTCCTCAATCGTGTAGAAATTGAGTCGGATCGGAATGCCGAAACGATCGCGCAAAGGCGTGGTCAAAAGCCCCGCGCGCGTGGTCGCACCCACCAAAGTAAACTTGGCGAGATCGATTTTGACGGAACGCGCCGCAGGCCCTTCGCCAATGATGAGATCGAGCTGGAAATCCTCCATGGCCGGATAGAGAATTTCTTCCACCGCCGGATTGAGACGGTGAATTTCATCGATAAACAGAACGTCGCGCTCTTCGAGATTAGTCAACTGTGCGGCGAGATCGCCCGCTTTGGCAATCACTGGCCCCGATGTCGAACGGAAATTCACGCCCAATTCACGCGCCACGATTTGCGCAAGCGTCGTCTTACCAAGACCGGGCGGCCCGACGAACAGCACATGATCAAGTGCATCCTTACGGGTTTTCGCCGCTTCGATGAACACTTTGAGATTGGCGCGCGCCTGTTGCTGACCGACGAAATCGTCGAGCACCAAGGGGCGCAGTGAACGATCAAGATCGTCTTCGCGCGCTTCGGGCGTCATCAATCCGGGGCGGGACGGCTTGTCGTTCATTTCGCCATTTCTTTCAACGCCAAACGGATGAGCTGCGGCGAAGACGCCGTATCACCCGCCACACGAACAGCAGCTGCCACTGCCGCAGAGGCCTGCGCCTGCTGATAGCCCAAATTCATCAAGGCAGAGACAGCATCCGCTACAGGCACGGGTGCCGTTTTCTCCGCGACCGAATCCGACAGCTTGATGATGGCCGGATCGACACTGCCAAAAGCAGGCGCTTTGTCTTTCAGCTCTGTGACAATGCGTTGAGCGAGTTTGGGGCCAACGCCCGGCGCGCGCCCGATCATCGCCTTATCGCCGGTGCCAAGCGCGGTCGCGAGCGCGCCGGGCTCGAGCGCTGATAAAATCGCGAGCGCCACTTTCGCGCCTACGCCTTGCACGGTTTGCAATAGGCGAAACCATTCACGTTCCTGATCGGCACGAAAACCGTAGAGGCGGATCAAATCCTCGCGCACATGCGTCTCGATGGACAACATAGCGGCTTCACCGACAGGCGGCAGCGCCGTCAGCGTCTTCGCGGAACAATGCACAAGATAACCGACACCATGCACATCGAGGATGATGTGATCCTCACCATAGGAATCGATGGTGCCCTTGAGCTTGCCGATCATGCGTCACTCTTCAATGTCTGGGCAACGAGCGCCGCCATCACATCCGCAGAACCATCACCCAACGCTTGCAACCCTTCAACCACACCGCGGCGATCCGCTTCATTGCGGTTCTGACTGGTTTTCCATTTGCCATTGAGTCCGGTGAGTTCAATCTCGATGCCGACAATCCCTTTAATCTGCGATGCAATGAAATCATCCGGCGCATCATCGACCGCCCAAGGTTCTGGCGCACCGCCTTCCATCATCGTCGTGACGGCACGAATTTGCTGCGCCAACCAATTCTTATCTTCAATCGCGCGCGCGATGCCGCGTGCTTGCACCATGGCGTAGTTCCAGGTTGGCACGACCTTGTGTGTCTCGCGCTTCGTCTCGTACCAGCCGGGGCGGATGTAATGGTCCGAGCCTTGAAAGACGACGAGCGCTTCAAGCCCATCGCCGATCTCCTTCCATTGCCCGTTCGCCTTCGCCACATGGCAACGCAGAGTGCCATGGCGACCCGTGTCTGGGTCGTAGAGAAAGGGGATGGCATTCGCAATCACACCGCCAGCTCCGGCCGTAATCAAAAGCCCGAGCGGACAGGCACGCATCAGCGCGGCCATGGCGGCTTGATCATCTTCCTTGAAGGCGGGCGGCTGGTACATCGGATCGGGCCAAACGAGAACGAAACGGGATCATAGAGCGGTGCCGCGAGATTCGGTAGCCGCTTCTTACCCTTTGGCGAGCAACCGTTCCCGCGCCAAGGCACCGCGATGCTGGGCATGGGTGAGCGCCACCGCCAAAGCATCAGCGGCATCGGGCGTCGCTGGATCGGCCTTGGGCAGAAGCACCTTCACCATCATGTGGATCTGGTCCTTTTCGGCATGGCCTGCGCCGACAATCGTCTTCTTCACGAGGTTGGGCGCATATTCATCGACTTGGAGGCCCGCCACCGCGCAGGCCAGCATCGACACGCCGCGTGCATGGCCGAGTTTGAGCGTGGCGCGCGCATCCTTGTTAACGAAGGTTTCTTCAACCGCCGCTTCATCCGGCGTCCAAGCGCGGATCACTTCGGCGATGCCTTCATTTAATTGCTTGAGACGCTCGGCCAAAGAGGCCTTGGCATTGGAATGCACTGTGCCGCAGCCAAGGAACGAAAGACGTGTGCCCTCAGACGCGATCATGCCCCAGCCCGTATTGCGGAGCCCGGGATCTATGCCGAGGATGCGGATGATGGGCATGTTTTGAGTGTCCTTACGCGCCATAGTCAATCGTCATTGCGAGGAGCGCAAGCGACGAAGCAATCCATCAGCGACTTACGCTCAAGACTGCATCCTGCCCTCATGGTTGGAGACGCGGCTTCGCAGCTCCTCACCATGAGCATTGCGGCGTGTGTCAGCCATGGATTGCCGCGTCGGGCCCACGCCCTCCTCGCAATGACGCGTAAGGTTTACGCGCGAAGCGTTACCCCATCTTCGCCATCAGCGCGTCAGAAAATTCGGCGTTTGAATAGACGTTTTGGACGTCGTCATTGTCATCGAGCGAATCGAGCAGCTTGAGGATTTTTTCTCCCGCTTCGTCGTCGACGGCGATTTGATTTTGTGCACGCCAAACAAGCGCCGCCTTTTTCGGCTCGCCGAATTTGGTTTCCAATTCCTTGGCGACATCGCGCAAAGCATCCATCGCCGTGACGATTTCGTGCCCATGTTCTGACGAAGACGCGTCATCCGCGCCCGCTTCGATCGCCGCTTCCATCATTGCGTCTTCTGTCGCCACCTTCGCGTCATATTCAATCACGCCGACGCGATCGAACATGAAAGACACCGCACCCGTTTCAGCGAGAGAGCCGCCTGCCTTCGTGAAGTAAGAGCGCACTTCCGAGGCGGTACGATTGCGATTATCGGTCAACGCTTCGATGATGACAGCGACACCACCCGGCGCATAGCCTTCGTAACGAATTTCTTCGTAGTTCTCGGAATCGCCGCCCAGCGCCTTCTTGATCGCGCGCTCGATATTGTCTTTCGGCATGTTTTCCGCGCGCGCAGCCTGAATGGCAGCACGCAAGCGCGGGTTCATATTCGGGTCGGGCAGGCCCATTTTTGCTGCGACTGTGATTTCGCGCGCAAGTTTCGAAAACAGCTTCGACCGCACGGCATCCTGACGGCCTTTGCGGTGCATGATGTTTTTAAACTGGGAATGGCCGGCCATGGGAACGTCCTCGAACAGGATCTTGGAAAACTGGCGCGCTTATAGAGGGCGCGAGATGGTTACGTCCAGAACCCCGGCAAGGCGGGTTCAAGACACCCCCCAATCCGTACGGGTGCCACACGGATGGCAAGGCCGGTCCGGTCGTCGGTCTCGACGGCGAGACCCGACAAAGTCCCCTCGCCCGAAGCGGCCTCAAGCCGCGTCCCAGGCGTCTTCTCCAGAAAACGCCGGAGCGGCTCCTCTTTCGCCATGCCCAGCATGGAATCGTAATCCCCGCACATGCCGGCGTCGCTCATGTAAGCCGTGCCACCGGGCATGATCCGGTGATCGGATGTTGGCACATGGGTGTGTGTACCGATGACGAGGCTCGCGCGCCCATCGCAAAACACGCCCATGCCCTGCTTCTCGCTGGTTGCCTCGGCATGAACGTCAATGATGGCCGCATCGCAGACAACCCCCAACGGGCAGGCCTGTAATTCGCGGTCGACCGCCGCAAAGGGATCGTCGAGCGGATCCATGTAAAGCCGTCCCATCACATTGATGACCAGCACACGGCGTCCGCTCTCCGTCTCAATCAGGGCCGAGCCGCGCCCCGGCGTGCCGGGCGGATAATTGATGGGCCGGATTAACCGGGGCTGGCGTTCGATGAAGACCAACGCCTCGCGCTGATCCCAAGAATGATTGCCGAGCGTGACCGCATCGGCCCCCGCTGCCAACAATTCATCGCAGATCGCTTCGGTGATGCCGAAACCGCCGGCGGCATTCTCGCCATTGATAACGACGCAATCGAGCCGCCAGCTTTGCCGCAAACTGGGCAATTGCTCCGCCACAACCTGTCGGCCCGGTCGGCCGACGACATCCCCGAGAAACAGAAGGCGCATGGAAGTCTCCTGCTCCCCTTCTAATCACGCCGGCGCAAAGCACCAAACAGATTGACGTAATGATTTATTGTAGTAACATTTATTCTGATGAGAGTGACGTATGACGGTTGCAAGCGTGCGTCCACTCTCGCTGAGCGAGGGCTTGATTTCGAGGACGCCACGCACGTTTTCGCGGGCCCGCACTGGACGGCGGAAGACCGCCGGTTTGCCCATGGCGAAACCCGTTTACAGACGGTTGGCTTCTTGGCGGAGCGGTTGGTCATGGTGGTTTGGCCTCCACGCGACGATGCATGCCACGTCATCAGCATGAGGAAATGCAATGAGCGCGAACAAAAAGCCTATCGGGAGCGA
This sequence comes from Hyphomicrobiales bacterium, assembly GCA_027488155.1. GTDB lineage: Bacteria > Pseudomonadota > Alphaproteobacteria > Rhizobiales > Beijerinckiaceae > TNE-4. The sequence continues at coordinate 65,742 of JAIYCE010000037.1, forward strand.
TTTGCAAAAGGTCGACGCTCATAAAATTGCTCCGCATGAGTATGACGATGCGCCAGAGATTGATGCTGATTGGTTTGATCAGGCTGATGCCTATGAAGGACCGATCCTCAAACGGCGCGGCCGTCCAAAAAGCGAACGGCCAAAAGAGCTAACGACACTGCGCCTATCGCCCGATGTTCTCGACCATTTCCGTTCCGGCGGCGCTGGCTGGCAAACCCGTCTCAATGCTGCGCTTGAAGAATGGATCAAACAGAAGACCTGACCACGCCCTCTTCTGTCACTACGGCATCCAGCACCTGATCATGCGGCTCATTCGGAACCGCGGGGATCTCTTGTGCGGCAAAGCCAATGCCTATCTTCAGCGCCTGCTGGCATTGCGCCAAAGCGCGATCGTAATGGCCCGCGCCATAGCCGATCCGGTGGCAGCGCCGATCAAACGCGGCCAAGGGCACAATGAAGGCATCAGGCCTGACCGCTGGGGCGGTATTGAGAGGCTCAGACAAGCCGAACCGGCGCTTGGCGAGCGGATCACCTAAGGCCCAGAGGCGGAACGCGAGCCCATCCGGCGTCACGCAGGGCAGAGCGAGCTTGAAACCTTTTGCCGCCAAGGCCTGCATCAAAGGCCGCGGATCGACCTCGCTGCGCATGGGGAAAAACCCCGACACCACCGCCCCTGCAGACAGGGTGCGGAAGAGCGGCAGTCCCAGAGCCGCCGCCTGCGCTGACGCAACCGCCCGGAATACTGGATCAAGCCCATCGCGCAGGGCCAAGGCGCTGGCGCGCAAATCTGCTTTGACGTGTCGCAGGGCATCGGCGTCCTGTTTCATCCAAAGTCTCTCCTGACGGCTCAAGCCTGCAATGCTAGGACCGCGGCAGGTTGGCAAGCCTAGACGATGCCGCCTGCCAGGGGGAGGACCACAATGAACGCCGCAAATGCAAGCCGCTATCCCGCCATTTACGCCGCCTGGCAGAAAGATCCGCAAGCCTTCTGGGCCGAAGCCGCCAAAGCGGTCGACTGGATAAAGCCGCCCGAGACAGTTTTCGATGCCACGCAAGGTGTCTATGGCCGCTGGTTCACGGGCGCTGAATGCAACACCTGCTGGAACGCTGTCGACCGCCATGTCGCAACGCGCGGCGATCAGGCAGCCATCATCTATGACAGCCCCGTCACCGGCACGAAAAGCAAAATCACCTACCGCGAATTGCGCGACGAAGTGGCGGCACTCGCCGCCGTCATCAAGGCGCAAGGCGTTGAGAAGGGCGACCGCGTCATCGTTTACATGCCCATGATTCCTGAGGCGGTCATCGCGATGCTCGCCTGCGCCCGCATTGGTGCGGTTCATTCAGTGGTCTTCGGCGGCTTTGCAGCCAAAGAATTAGCGACACGCATCGACGATGCAAAACCAAAAATGATTTTGACTGCATCCTGCGGCATCGAACCTGGCCGCATCGTGCAATACAAGCCGTTGCTCGACGAAGCGATTGAACTCTCAACATCGAAGCCCTCATCCGTGCTTCTGCTGCAACGCCCGCAAGCGCAAGCCAGCATGATCGCAAGCCGCGATCATGATTGGGCAGAATCGGTGAGCGCCGCGAAAGCCAAAGGCGAAGCGGCCGATTGCGTCGCCGTCGCAGCCACCGACCCGCTTTATGTGCTCTACACGTCAGGCACCACCGGTAAACCGAAAGGTGTCGTGCGCGACAATGGCGGCCACATGGTCTCTCTCTTGTGGTCGATGAAAAATCTCTACGGCGTCGAGCCTGGCGAAGTTTATTGGGCGGCGTCGGATGTGGGCTGGGTCGTCGGCCATTCCTACATTGTCTATGGCCCGCTGCTGCATGGGTGCACCACGATCGTCTATGAAGGCAAGCCTGTTGGCACGCCCGATCCCGGCGCGTTCTGGCGCATGATTTCGGAACACAATATCCGCACGCTCTTCACCGCGCCGACTGCTTTCCGCGCGATCAAGAAGGAAGATCCGAACGCGGAATATCTGAAGAAATACGATGTGAAATGTTTGCGCGCTTTGTTCCTCGCAGGTGAACGCGCCGATCCCGACACGGTGCAATGGGCCGAAAACATTCTGGGCGTCCCGGTGATCGACCATTGGTGGCAGACCGAAACCGGCTGGGCCATTGCAGGCAATCCGCTCGGGCTTGGTGCGCTGCCGATCAAGCACGGTTCGCCGACCGTGCCGATGCCCGGCTATGACGTGCAGATCGTCGACGAAGGCGGCAAGCCCGTCGCTGCGGGCAAGATGGGCTCGATCGTGGTGAAATTACCGCTGCCTCCCGGCTGCTTGCCGACGCTCTGGCAACAGGATGATCGCTTTAAAGAATCCTATCTCGATGCATTCCCGGGCTTCTACAACACATCGGATGCAGGCTTTGTCGATGCGGATGGCTATCTCTTCATCATGGGCCGCACCGATGACATCATCAATGTCGCGGGCCATCGCCTCTCGACCGGGGGCATGGAAGAAGTGCTGGCATCGCACCCAGACGTTGCCGAATGCGCCGTCATCGGCATCAAGGATGCGCTGAAGGGCGAACAGCCTTGCGGCTTCATCGTGCTGAAGGCTGGCGTTAATCGGCTGCCGACAGAGATCGAAAAAGAAATCGTTGCACTGGTGCGCGAAAAGATTGGCCCGGTCGCAGCGTTCAAAATTGCGATCACCGTCAACCGCTTGCCGAAGACCCGCTCCGGCAAAATCCTGCGTGGTACGATGAAGAAAATCGCCGACCATGATGCATGGTCGATGCCCGCCACCATCGACGATCCAGCCGTGCTCGACGAAATCGAAAATGCGCTGAAGCAGAAGGGCATTGCCTGACCTGAAATCGCATCCGGGGGGATGGAGAAAGCGGGCCGCATGGCCCGCTTTTTTTGTGAGGATGGCGGGACGTCGAAGTTCTTTTTATTAGGTTCCTCGCAAAGGCGCGGGCGGCCATTCGGCCTTTGGGACTAGACGCAAAAACCACGATTCCTCATTGCGAGGAGGCCGCAAGGCCGACACGGCAATCCATGCCTGCACCCGTCGGATCGGACGGGTTGCGCTTTCATCCCTTTATGCTGGCATGGCGTCGCCTTGGGCTTTTACCTGCGAACTGGCGACGTGCCGCAGGAAGTGTTGCAATACAAAGCGCTCGCACTCGCGGGCCTTTACGCACGCAAATACCGCGAAGATCAGCCGCGCGTTCCCGCCGGCAACCCCGATGGCGGGCAATGGACGGCTGAAGGAGTGTCGCTGATTGGCGCGCAAAACCAACGGAAACCTTCCAAATTTATTCGTGTCGCTGGTGAAGTGATCGAAATTTGCATCGGGTCAGGTTTTTCTCACGACATTGACAAATATGGCAACAGCCGTGGTTGGACCATCACTTACGATTGCGCAGATGGGTATAGCTTCACAGTCTTTTCTAAAAACCGCATTGGGTTGCGCCTTGATCCACGTAAAGGAAGTTGACTATGACCGATAACACATACACTCCGCCGGGCATTGTTTCGGTTTCAACGAAATTGGCCGATTATTTGGCCCATATTTACCACGGAATGGAGCGCAAATTCATTCCGATTATTTCCTATTATCATGAAAGGAAGCACCGGGAGAACAAGGACAGTCCATGGGTTGATGATGGGCCCGGATATTCTATTGGGCTCATGCCCGTCGAGGAAATGCCATCAGCCGATCTCATCGCATATAAAGATGCATTTTACGTGATCGATATTCCAGAGGAAATTTGGCAGAAATCTAACCAACGCCTCTTGGATTATGCAGATAGAGGGAATGAGATCATTCTGACATGAAGATAAAGCTCGCATCGACAGCGCGTCATTACGAGGAAAGCAACATTACTTTTGCCTTCGATTGATGACGCGCACGATAACGAGCCTCAAAAGGGCATGCTCTATGGTTACGCGCGCTGAACTACATGCAAACTTCGCGATATCGGCGCGGGCAACAGCGGTGATCCTCGCATTGATGAATCGCGTTGCCGAAGAAGACGGAGAATACCCCGAAGCGCTCGCGATCAAATGGGCTCGGATCATTTTTAATGATGGATTTGAAACACCCTACGACGTTCATATTGGCTTTTACGACCGCGCAACCTTTCCCGGCCACGACCCGGGCAATTGGACCGTGATTAACGGGATCAAGATCGTTTTTATGATGGACGAGCCGCTCTTCCCTCATTTCTTCGGTAAGACGTTGGATGTCGAAGACACGGGGCAATTCGTCTTGCGCGATGAAAAGAAGGAGTGAGGGGAATACACCCTCCCCCTTGCCTCCCCGGCGTCTGCCCCCTAAAGCTCTCGCCCGATTGGACAACGCGTCTCGAAGGGGGCTTTTCTCATGGCATTCAATCTTCTTCTCCTGCCCGGCGATGGCATCGGCCCCGAAGTGATGGGCGAGGTCCAGAAGCTCGTCGACTGGATGAACAAGACCGGCATGGTCAAATTCGAGACCGAAACCGATCTCGTCGGCGGCGCTGCCTTCGATGCCCATAAGGCGGCCGTCTCTGAAGCCGCCATGAAGAAGGCCCTTTCGGCCGATGCCGTGCTCTTCGGCGCCGTTGGCGGCCCCAAATGGGATAATGTCCCTTACGAAGCGCGCCCCGAAGCGGGCCTCCTGCGCCTACGCAAGGATCTCGGCCTCTTCGGCAATCTGCGCCCTGCCATCTGCTACCCGGCGCTGGCGGAAGCGTCCTCGCTCAAGCGCGAGCTTGTCGAAGGTCTCGACATCGTCATCGTGCGTGAATTGACCGGCGGCGTCTATTTCGGCGAACCGAAGGAAATCGTGACGCTGGAGAATGGCGAGAAGCGCGCCGTCGATACGCAAGTGTATACGACGCATGAAATCGAGCGCATCGGACGCGTCGCTTTTGAGCTCGCGCGCAAGCGCAACAACAAGGTCACATCGTCCGAAAAGCGCAACGTCATGAAATCGGGCGTGTTGTGGAACCAGGTGATCACAGCGCTCCACAAGCGCGAATATCCCGATGTCACACTCGAGCATCAGCTTGCCGACGCGCTCGGCATGCAGCTCGTCCGTCAACCCAAGCAATTCGACGTGATCGTCACCGACAATCTGTTCGGCGACATGCTATCGGACGTGGCGGCCATGCTCACGGGTTCACTCGGCATGTTGCCGTCGGCTTCGCTCGGCGCGGAAGATCCGGCAACCGGCAAGCGCAAGGCGCTTTATGAGCCGGTGCATGGTTCGGCACCCGACATTGCGGGCCGCGGCCTCGCTAACCCGATCGCCATGATCGGTTCGTTTGCGATGGCGCTGCGCTATTCTTTCGGTCTCGGTAAGGAAGCCGATCTGGTGGAAAAAGCGATTTCAACCGTGCTCGATCAGGGCCTACGCACGAAAGACATTGCTGCACCGGGCCAGAACGCCGTCTCGACCAATGAGATGGGCGACGCGATCCTCAAGACCGTACAGAAAATGGCCGGCTAAGAAGCCTTTCGACGCGTCCTTGCGCCTTGTGCGCAAGGACATCGCAACGCGTATTGGATTAATTCGTAGCGACGCGGTTTTTACCGCTGCCCGCGACCTTGCCATTGCGGCAAGCGGGATTGCGATGAATGTCAGTACCACGGAAGAGATCGCGCACGGTCCGGTCTTCGATGGATGGCTCAAGCCGATCGATGAAGCATGAGAGTTGGCGCGGATCGGGCTTCTTCTCCGCCGTCCCGCAGACAAAGCCCGTCAGGCGAATTCCGCTTTCGCCTTCGGGCCCGCGAAACGCAAAGCACGGCCGCGTGATCGAACCGGTGGCCAAATCCGCTTCAGCCATTTCAAACGGGCCGAACTTCGTATCAAGCGACGATGGCGTCTCGCTCTTGACGACGGCGAGGCCCGCTTGCGCGGCACGCCGCGCGACATCGAGATAGAACGAGCCGCCCGGCAAAGCTTCGCCATTCGCACTGCGCGCGAGCACGAGACGCGCGAATAGAGCGTTGGATTGCGGCTGGCCAATCGCGATCACATCTTCGCGCAAACGTGTGCGCGCATGGCGGCGCGCCTCATGGCTGCGGGCAAGCCCTTTCCATTCCGGCATATCGATCGACACAGGCATCGCGGGCTTTTCAACCGCCTGCCATTCTTCTGGCGCGGCGGGCGCGCGCGACTGGTTAGGCAATGTCGCGTGTGGCGTATCATGCCAAGGGAAAAGGGCCACGCCGAGAAAGATAAGGCCGATAGCACCGATGGTGCCCGCCCCCATAAAGCCCACGGCCCGCGGCCAATGGCCAGATGCCAACGCAACCATCCCGAATCCTCGCCTCTCACCCCGGCATGGTTTATTCAAAAGCGAGTCTCGGCTTTACCGAAGCGGAAAGCCGAAACAGGCTGAATGGCTGGTTACGGATGAGGGTTAACAATGTCCGAACAAATGACGGTCAGGCTCGCCACGGCAGACGATGCCTCCGCTCTCGGTGCGCTCATCCGCGCCATCGACATCCATTACCGCGATGAGGCCGTCGCTCCCACGGCAGAGGCCGCTGCGGCCATGGCCCGTAGGACCATCGAGACACGCGAGGGAACCGAGTTCGCGCTGGCAGAGCGTGCGGGGCAGGCCGTGGGCCTTGCCGCCTTCGCCATTTTACGGCCCGGCCGCGATCTCAAAGGCGTGCTCTATGCCAAAGAGATTTTCGTCCAGTCTGAGGAACGCGCACGGGGCGCGGGTGAGGCCCTGTTCGCCTTCCTGAAGGCCGAAGCCCAACGGCGCGGCATCGGCCGCATCGATCTGACAACCGACCCAGCCAATAGTGGGGCACAGCGCTTCTACGAAAGGCTCGGCGGCGAACGGGCGGAGAAGGTTGCCTATCGCTTTTGGCTTGAGTGAACGCATCCTCGAACCTTCGGCTAAACTGTCGCAAAATGGCCTATTTTGGCCCGGTTTCGATTGACTTTCGAGGTTTCTGAGTGTTTCTGCGCAAGTCTGCTACGGTTATTTCTGCCTAAAGCGGACCCCACCCGGGCCATCCGGGTTTTTCGGAGACAGATTATGGGCTTCAAAGTCGCAATCGTCGGCGCCACAGGCAATGTGGGCCGTGAACTTCTCTCCATCCTCGACGAGCGGGCTTTCCCGGTCGATCAGGTCGTCGCGCTCGCCTCCTCGCGCAGCCTCGGCACGGAAGTCTCGTTCGGCGACAAAACGCTCAAATGCCAAGCCCTAGAGCATTATGATTTCTCCGATACCGACATCTGCCTGATGTCCGCGGGTTCCGCCGTGTCGAAGGAATGGGCACCGAAAATCGGCGCTCAGGGCTGCATCGTCATCGATAATTCGTCCTGCTGGCGTTATGACGAGCGCGTGCCGCTTGTGGTGCCAGAAGTAAACGCTCATGTGCTGGCCAATTTCATGGCCGACAAGAAGCGTCTCAATATCATTGCCAACCCGAATTGTTCGACTGCGCAACTCGTCGTCGCGCTGAAGCCGTTGCATGACAAGGCAACGATCAAGCGCGTCGTCGTCTCGACCTATCAATCAGTGTCAGGTGCGGGCAAGGATGCGATGGACGAATTGTTCTCCCAGACCCGCGCCGTATTTACCACGGGCGATGTCGAGCAGAAGAAGTTTCCCAAGCGCATCGCCTTCAACCTGATTCCGCAAATTGACGTCTTCATGGAAGACGGCTTTACCAAGGAAGAGTGGAAGATGACGGTCGAGACCAAGAAAGTTCTCGACCCAAAGATCAAGCTGACCGCCACTTGCGTACGCGTGCCGGTGTTCATTTCTCATTCCGAGTCGGTGAATGTCGAATTCGCCAATCCAATCACGGCGGATGAAGCACGCGACATTCTGCGTGCTGCACCCGGTTGCCTCGTCATCGACAAGCGCGAGCCCGGTGGATACATCACCCCGCATGAAGCTGCCGGTGAAGATGCGACTTATATCTCGCGCATCCGCGAGGACAACACGGTCGAAAATGGCATCGCTTTCTGGTGCGTTTCCGACAATCTGCGGAAGGGCGCAGCGCTGAACGCGATCCAGATTGCTGAAGCGCTGATCAATCGCAAACTCCTGCAGCCAAAGAAAAAGGCAGCGTAAGCCGCCCCTCGCTCAACGCGCAGAAAAAGCCGCAGGCGACGCCATGCGGCTTTTTTAATGGTGTTATGCCGCCATGCGCTCGGCTGTCGCCTTGACGAGATAGCCCTGTGGTGAAGAGCGTTCGATCACCCCTTCGACCTCGCCGCCTTCGAATACGATCTTCACAACCACGCCATCGCGCGCGAGGACGAATTGAGAAGCTTCGCGGAAGAGGACAACGCCAGAACCAATCTTCATAATCATCCCCGGCAAAGCCATATCATCGGGCAGATGCAACCACGCCGCAACCCGACAATCGTCAATCGCATCGGAGCGCTTGAAGAATTTACGGAAATTCAAAGCCATTTTTTATCTCCCTTGCGAGCTTAACCTGCATCACGCGCACGCAAGTCGACGTCGCTTTTCTGCGCTTCCTGGGCCTGCCGCATCAGCCCGGCATAAAGATCAAGCGTATGCCGGAACGATTGCGCAACATCACTCAACCCATGTGCAAGCGATGATTCCAACATGTGAGTCATCGCCCGGATTTCAGCGATCGCACCGGATTCGTCGGTAGCGCTGCGTGTTGCGACCGCTGCCTGGACCGCCGCCCGTGTCGCATCTTCGAGCCGTTGCGCGACATCGGCGAAACCCTCGATGAGGATACCACGCAATGAACTGCCAATAAGCGTTGGGTCCGGAGCCATCGCTAATTGCGCTTCCATGCGGCGCAATCCTGCAACCAAATCTGCTTGACGAGCCGCCATATCGGCAGCGAAAGCGTCACGTGCATGCGCCGCATCTTGCAGACTTGCATCGAATTGCGCGTAAGCTTGGCGCTGTGTAGCTGTCAATTCACTGAAACGCCGTTCGCTTGCATCGAGACGTGAATCGAACGACGCGCGTAAGGCCTCGATCTGACTTTGCAGCGCACCAGTCGTCGCCTTCTGTTCGCCAGCGACCTGCCGCAAACTCGCCAACCCGTCTTCCGTCAAGGCGCGTAAAATGGCCTGCTCCTGCGACAGCGTATGACGTAGATGCTTCGTTTCATCCGCCATAATGTCTGTGCGCCGGAGCACTTCGTGCAACGCATCATGATTAACTGCAACAGCTTCGAAGCGCTCCGCCAGACGCTCCAGCTCCCGTGCTTGCGCGATCTGCGCATCGGCAGCGCGCGCAAGGGCAGGCGCAACCGTATCGGGCATAGCAATACGCTGCAGGAAGACAGCAGTGGGCGCGTTCGTTTCGCTGCGGTGACCGCCTTCGCCCTGCCGTGTCTGCTCAAGCTGAATGACGCTTGTTAGCCAGGATTCGAACTGTTCCTTGACGCTGTAATTAGCGCTGTTAGCGAAGCGCCCAATCAAAGTGATCACCAAGGATGCAAACAAGCCGAAGAGGGAGGCCGAGAAGCCCTGGGCCATACCGGTGAGCGGCGCTTGCAGCGCTTTGATTAGATTTTGGATCGAATCTGGCGATGCGTTAGCGCCTGCCAGTGACCCGATAATTCCACCGACCGAATAGACCATCTCCATCAGACCAACGAATGTACCGATCAGACCGAGGAAGATGGCAAGTCCAGACATATAGCCGATGAGCCCGCGTTCGCGCGCCATTTTGTGCTCGACCGTTGCCAGCAACATCTGCACCGTATCGAGGCGGAAACGAAGCGATCGACCGCGCCAGAACTCATCCATCAAAATGTCGAAGGCTGATCCCAGCAGAACAGGGCGTCGCAATACAACTCCTTTTTGGAGACATCTTTGGCGACGCGTCGCAAGAACATCGTCATCAACAGGGCCGGAATGCGTATCCTTGTACGATTCCGAAATCATCCGCAAAACAGCTGTTTCGTTATTCAACGAGAATAGCGATTTCCAGACAATAATATTACCGACAAGAAATGTGACGATGATGGTGCTGTTAAGCACTGGGAGCGCAACGATTCCGCTTTGGACGAAGTGCCATTCATACGCAATGACACCCACCATCAAAATGTAAACAAAGAGGATTTTGAGTTTCTGAAGATTGATTTCACGATTCATGGCGGTCTCGAAACTTGTTTTTTAATTAGGGCTGCTTACGAACGCCAAGAACACGCACGACAGACCGATTTGCAGCTTCTCCACTGTCGTCGATCTGTGCTTGCACCTGCGTAGGCTTCAGGCCTGCTTTGAGCAGCTCCTGCCGGATGAGCATGGCGCGGTAATAAGCAAGGCGGCGTGCTTCCGTAATCGTGCCACCATTCTCAACCGCGAAAGCACGGATGACGAATTCGCCCTCGTGCAATTTTGTTGCAAAATTCACGATTTCGCGTCTCACGCCATCGTCGAAATGTGCCGCATTCGGCTGAAAGACGATTGTCAGGGCCACTTCGGTTGCACCCGCAGCAGCGCCTGCGCCAAGCGGCTTGAGATCGGCTGGCGCTTGGGAGACGTGCTTCTCGCCCGGAAAGCTCAGCACCGTTTCCCGTTGCGAACGCTCTTCCTGTGGTTTTTCTGTCGCAATCTCCTGCGCTTTACGCTTCTGTCCGTCGATATCATTACGTTGCGCCACGATGGCTGCGACAATCCGCTTGGCCAATTCTTCAGAGAAATCGGACGGCTTTGTCTCGACGTCGACGGCCTTGGCGACATCGGCGAGAAGTGCTTTTGAAACGTTCTGCGACAGGCTGAATACTGTGATGCCGAGAATCATCATGATGAAGGTCAGCACCATCACCATGGTCGTCAGAGCATCGACGAAGCCCGGCCAATAGTTTTCGTCTTCGCCTTCTTGCGCAGCACCCGCCATGGGACGACACCTCTCCTGACACTGAACGCAATCTAGGCTGTGACCCGTTGTGAATGAGTTAACGTTAGGGAAGCCTAATCAAGCAGCGGGCTGGCTGAGCTTCCGCAACACCTCATCGCGCGGGCCATCGGCAATAATCCGGCCCTGATCCATCACCACGATACGATCGACGAGCGACAAAAGCGGCACCCGATGGGTCGATAGGATCGCCGTGCGCCCCTCGAGCCAGCTCCGCAATTGTTTGATGACATGGGCTTCGAGTGCATTGTCCATGGATGACGTCGGCTCATCCAGCAACACGATCCGCGGATCTCCGAGCACGAGCCGCGCAAGCGCCACCGATTGCCGCTCGCCGCCGGACAAGGCCTGACCATCCGGCCCTGCCGGCATTTGCAAGCCCTTAGGATGGCGCTTGATGAATTCTGCCGCACCGCTGATCGCAAGTGCTTCGGCGACACGGTCGGGATCAGGATCGACGAAGCCGAGCGCAAGATGGCTTGCGGGTGAACCACCAAAGATGTGTGTATCTTGCCGCAGAAATCCAACCGCCTGACGCAAGAGCGGCGGGTCGTATTGCTGAATATCATATTCATCGATGCTGACCGTCCCCTCGTTCGCATCGGCAAGGCGCGCGATCAACCGCATCAACGATGTTTTGCCGCATCCGATGCGCCCGACAAGACCAATCTTTTCACCGGCTTTGATTTGCAACGACACACCATCGAGCGCTTTGCGCGAAGCACCCGGATAAGTCATGGACACTTCATGCAACGCAATATCGCCCCGCAGCTTTCGATGAGCGATGGAAACATCACCGCCACGTTCCGGTGCCTGGGCCATCAACAGATCAATCCGTTCGATGCCGCGTCGCAATTGCCAGAGGCGATGAAATGAACCGATCAATTGGCTCAGGGGTGGCATGATTCGGCTGACGATCATCGCAGCGGCCGACATCGCTCCAACCGTCATCGCGCCCGCACCGATCGCCACCACGCTGAATATCATCGCCAGCACTGTCATCATCTGCGCGATGGTAATGGCAGCTTGATTGGCGAGTAATCCGAAATGCCGCTCGCGATGTCCTGCATAGGCCGCACTGTCAGCAATGAGCTGGAACCGTTGAGCAAGTTCACGCTCGCCATGATGGGCTTTAATCGTCTCAAGGGCTGCGACAACAGCAATGACAAGCGAAGATTGCGTCCGCTGTAATTTCTGACTTTTCTCACCTTCCCGCTCGGCCAGAAAATGGCTGATGCCATAAACTACGACGAGCATGACGATGCCGATCAGCGGAACAAGTCCAACATAACCGCCGATAAGTGTGAGAAAGACACAAATCGCAACGACGAACAGAATATCGATGGCAAGCGAAACAAAAAGGGCAGGCAGAATTTGACAAAATCCTTCAAGATCGCGCAACGCCATGAGAAGCGATGCCGGATCGCGTGGGGCATCCGCCATGCGCATTTCAAGAAGACGTTCAAGCACGCGGGAGGTGAAATCGACCTGCACCCGCAACGCCAGCGCATCAGATAATTTAGTCCTCACGGCGCGCAAGCCAAAATCTGTGACAAGAGCCAGCATGACACCGATCGACAGTGCGATCATCGTCTCGCTCGCATTATGCGGCACGACCTTGTCATAAACTGCCATCGAAAAAATAGGCAGAGCGACGAATAGAAGATTCCCAATGAGGCCAGCAGCAGCGAGCGCCGCGAGAAGCCGCCCCTGCCCGACCACCATGGCGGCAACAAGCCCGCGCATAGTCGACGAGCGCCACAGGCTGTACGGAATAGGCCCGACAGTTTCATCGGCAGCATCGGCGCGAGGATTGTCGGAATTGAATGACGGCGGTGCCGTTGCCGTGTCGTTCGCACGACGCGAGTCGCGCGACATATGGGTCTGTGACGGCGTCGTGCGATCCGCATGGGCCTCGGCCCGCGCGAAAAAGATAGTCCCGGATTCGACCTGCCGCAGCGCTTCTTCCGACACGGTGTAGCGGGTGCCCTGCCCATGACAGACATAAGCGCGGTCGGCTGTCCGGGCGAGGATCAAACGGCTCGTGCCCCCACGCTCAAGCAGAACGACCGGGAAGCCGTTATCCGGCACATCGGCAAGCACCATTTTACGAAAGCCGAGTGCCAGACCTTCGCGGGCCGCCGCTTCAGCGAGTTTCTTTTCGACCTCGGATGTTTCGCCGCCGCGTTCGCGCTCCTGAAACCACGCCGCCATCAATTCGCGCAGATTGGCGAGGAGGTGCCCCGACGATGCCGCCTCGCGCGATGCCTTGCTGTCTGCGTCCATGCCGGTCTCCGGTCCACTCGCCGGTCGACGCAACACCGCGGCTTGAATCCTCTCTCGCATGCTGGACTTAACGTTTTGTAAAGCATGAGGGGCCACAATGGGATCATGCAATCCGCCAAAAACGCCGACGCGCTCGCGGGCCTAGTGTCCGCAGCGCGCGGCACCCAAACCGCACACACCACGCCGCCGATGCGGCGCAAGGTCGATAGCCTCGTCTCCGAAGCGCATATCCGCGCTGTCGCGACGACCTTGTTCTTCGTGCTCGCCTTTATCGTCTGGGCGCAATTCACCGTGCTTGACAAGGTCGTGCGGGGGATTGGGCGGGTTGTGCCGCAGGCTCAGAACCAAATGGTGCAGCATTTCGAAGGCGGCATCATTGCCGAAATCCTCGTACGCGAAGGCGATACCGTCAAACGAGGGGACGTGTTGCTTAGGATCGACAATTCCTTCGCCCGTGCCGAACTTCAATCGGCGCGATTGGAAACGCGCGTTAAAAAACTACGGGCCTTACGCCTGAGCGCTGAGGCGGAAGGCGCATCGGAACTAAATTTCGATCTAAACCAGACACATGATCTGGTGCTTCTCGCATCACGCGAAAGCGATCTTTTCAAAAGCCGTTTACAAACGCTCGATTCGCAATCGCGCATTCTGGACGAGCAATTACGGCAAAAGGAGCTTGAACTCTCTGAGTTAAATTCGCGTTGGAAATTGACACAGGCTGAACGCGACCTTGTCACCAGAAGGCTCGTCAATCTACGTCGCCTTGCAGCCTCTGGTGCCGTATCGCAAAATGAACTTTTGGATAATGAGCGCGGATTACAGCAGATCGAGACCCGCATTTCTGATCTTGCGCATACTATTCCACGCACAGAAGCGGCGCTCAATGAATTGCGTGAACGGAAGAACGAATTGACCTTGCGCTTTCGTGCTGACTCCGAGCGCGAGCGCGCCGATACCGAATTAGCCATTGCCAAACTTGAAGAGCAAATCGCCGCCATGACAGATCGTTCTGTGCGTGCGGAGGTCGTGGCTCCGCTCGATGGTATCGTGAATAAGCTTTTTTTCACCACACTGGGCGGCGTCGTAAAGTCAGGTGAACCGCTTGTCCAATTGGTACCGACCGGGAGCGCCATCGCGGTGGAAGCCCGCGTTTCGCCGAACGATCGTGCACAAATATGGCCCGGGCTGCCAGCCACGGTGAAAGTAAGCGCTTATGATTTTTCACAATATGGCGGCCTTACAGGAAAGGTCATCGATGTTTCACCCGACACGCTGACAGATGAAAAAGGCCAAACCTATTATCGCGTGAAGCTTGAAGCCGATGCAGCCCATTTTGGACACGATAAGCCTGTTGTCCCCGGCATGATGGCGGAAGTCGACATTCTCTCCGGCCAGCAGACCGTGATGCAGGCTTGGTTGCGGCCCGTGCGCACCATTCGCGACAATGCACTCCGACAATGAAAAGGGCGACCCCGCAGGGTCGCCCCAATCAATAGGGACGATTGAGCCGTTCAATTCAGGACGCGTTTGCCCTTCGGCTTATCGTCAACCACGGTCACATCTGCAATGCGCAGGCCGTCGGGGCCTGCATGCACAGGCACCGTATCGCCATCTTTCACCGCAGCGGCGAGGATGAGCTGCGCCAGCGGATCTTGCACATTCTTTTGAATGACGCGCTTGAGTGGACGCGCGCCATAGGCTGGGTCATAGCCCTTCGCCGCGAGCCATTCGCGCGCATCATCCATCAGCTTCAGCGTGATCTTGCGTTCATCGAGAAGCTTTTGCAGACGTGCAAGCTGGATATCGACGATGGCACCCATCTGATCGCGCTTGAGGCGATGAAACAGGATGATCTCATCGATACGATTCAGAAATTCGGGGCGGAAATGCGAGCGAACAACACTCATCACTTCATCGCGCACCTCTTCCGAATCCGCCCCGTCGGGTTGGTTCACCAAATATTCGGCGCCTAGATTCGACGTCATGATGATGAGCGTATTGCGGAAATCGACTGTCCGCCCCTGGCCGTCGGTGAGGCGGCCCTCGTCGAGCACTTGCAGCAGGACGTTGAACACATCCGGATGTGCCTTCTCGACTTCGTCGAACAGAACGACTTGGTAGGGACGACGACGCACCGCCTCAGTGAGCGCACCACCTTCCTCATAGCCAACATAGCCGGGAGGAGCACCGATCAAACGTGAAACAGAGTGTTTCTCCATATACTCCGACATATCGATGCGTACGATGGCGGTGTCATCATCGAAAAGAAAAGCTGCAAGCGCCTTGGTCAGCTCGGTTTTGCCGACGCCGGTGGGGCCTAAGAACATGAACGACCCGATTGGCCGGTTCGGATCCTGCAAGCCTGCACGCGCACGACGTACGGCCGTTGCGACAGCCGTCACGGCTTCGGCCTGGCCAACGACGCGCTTGGCGAGCTGCTCTTCCATCTTGAGAAGCTTTTCTTTTTCGCCTTCCAACATTTTATCGACCGGCACGCCAGTCCAACGCGAAACGACTTGCGCGACATCGCTTGAGGTGACCGCTTCGTCCACCATAGAGCCTTGGCTTTCCTGCGCTTCCACAGTCGCGAGCTTTTTCTCAAGATCAGGAATGACGCCATAGGCAAGCTCGCCAGCGCGCTGAAACTCGCCCTTGCGTTGCGCAATCGAAAGATCGTTGCGCGCATGCTCAAGCTGCTCTTTCAGCTTCTGCGCCTCGTTGAGTTTTTCCTTCTCCGCCCTCCACTTGGAGGTCAGCGCAGCGGATTTCTCTTCGAGATCGGCGAGCTCTTTTTCAAGCCGACCGAGCCGGTCTTTCGATGCCGTATCGCTTTCCTTCTTAAGCGCTTCCTGCTCAATCTTGAGCTGGATGATACGACGATCGAATTCATCAAGCTCTTCCGGCTTGGAATCCACCTGCATGCGTAAGCGCGCCGCCGCCTCATCGATCAGATCGATCGCCTTGTCCGGCAGGAAACGATCGGTGATGTAGCGGTTCGACAAAGTCGCTGCTGAAACGATCGCGGAATCGGTAATCCGGACGCCATGATGGAGCTCATACTTCTCCTTGAGGCCACGCAGGATCGAGATCGTGTCCTCAACCGTCGGCTCGGAAACGAACACAGGCTGGAAGCGGCGAGCCAACGCCGGATCCTTTTCGACATGCTTGCGATATTCATCGAGCGTCGTCGCACCTATGCAATGCAATTCACCGCGCGCGAGCGCAGGTTTCAGGAGGTTGGACGCATCCATTGCGCCATCGCCCTTCCCCGCCCCAACAAGCGTATGCATTTCGTCAATGAAAAGGACGATATCGCCTTCTGCCGACTGTACCTCGTTGAGGATTGATTTCAGACGCTCCTCAAACTCGCCACGATATTTCGCACCGGCAATCAACGCACCCATATCGAGTGCAAGGAGTTGCTTGTCTTTCAGGCTTTCAGGCACATCGCCATTCACGATGCGCAGCGCAAGCCCTTCGACAATGGCCGTCTTACCAACGCCAGGTTCCCCGATGAGGACGGGATTATTTTTCGTGCGCCGCGAAAGAACTTGGATCGAACGACGAATTTCTTCGTCGCGCCCGATCACAGGATCGAGCTTGCCTTCGCGCGCTGCCTGCGTCAGGTCGCGTGCATATTTCTTGAGCGCATCATAGGCGTTTTCTGCCGAGGCATTGTCGGCGGTGCGGCCCTTGCGCAATTCGTTGATAGTCGTGTTCAGAGCCTGCGCTGTCACTCCCGCTTGCGCGAGGATCTTGCCGACTTCCATATCCTTTTCGGTTGCCATCGCCAGCAAAAGGCGCTCGACGGTGACATAGGAATCGCCCGCCTTCTGCGCGATCTTTTCAGCGGCGTCGAAGAGACGCACAAGATCGCGCGTGGCTTGCGGATTGGCGGCACCACCACCCGAAACCTTCGGTTGCTTGGCGACCCATTCATCGACAAGACGGCGCGCTTCGCGCGCGTTGCCGCCCGCGCGATCGATGAGACCGGCGGCCATGCCTTCGGAATCATCAAGCAGGGCCTTCAAAAGATGTTCGGGTGTGAGCTGCGGATTGCCTTCGCGCATGGCGATAGTCTGCGCCGCTTGCACAAAGCCCTTGGCCCGATCGGTGTATTTTTCAAAATCCATGGTTCTGCTCCCCAGCCGCGTGCCGCTCCCTTAAAGGCGATGCGATCACGCGCCGTTTCTGGCGGCACCCGTATCCCGGGCCCGCTCTCTGGAGGTCATGTAGGTGTTGCAGATCGGCAACGGAAGGGGAGCTACATAAAAAAAGCCCCGCCGGAGCGGGGCTTTCAACTTATTCGCCTTCGCCCTCGACGGGACGGCGCGGCGGCCGGCCGCGGCGGCGGCGGGGAAATTCGCCACCCTCTACAGCACCGTCGCCACCGGCAACGGCAGGCAGCACCTCTTCCACAGGCGCTGGCGGGGGTGCTGGGGTGGGCCGCACAGGTGCTGTGATGAAGGCCGGCAACACATTGTCCTCGACAGCCTCAGTCGGTTGCCGCTCGAAGCGGGGCTGCTCGTTACGTTCAGCACGCTCGCCGCGATTACGGAACTCGCCTCTGTCGCGACGGGGAAAACGCTCTTCCCGATTGTAACGGCCTTCGCGCGGTTGCCCGCCTTCGCGGCCTTCGCGGCCTTCGCCCTGCTGGCGTGGCTGGAACTCACGCGATTCGCGCGGTTCACGCGGCGGATAGGGCATGCGCGGCTGGTCTTCGCCCTCGAGATCGGGCTGTGGCCCGGAGCCGAAGCGGACGTCGGGCTGGGGGGCGCCATGGCCGTAGGCCATGTCGTCATCGCCGCCTTCATCGTCCTGATCGTTGGGTGAATAAGGCTGATAATTCGGATTCTGCAGCCGATATTGCTCCTGCGCTGCTGCAATCAGGCGCAGATAATGCTCGGCATGCTGAAAATAGTTTTCCGCCGCGATATGGTCACCCGTCGCCGAAGCGTCGCGCCCGAGCTGCATGTACTTCTCAGCGATGTGCTGCGCTGTGCCGCGCACCTTCACATCGGGACCGTTCGATTCATAAGTCCGGGACAGGGGATTGGGGCCTTTGCCATTCCGGTTGCGGCCACGCATACGCTTGTTCTGATGATTGGGTCTCATCGAACGTCCTCAATGGGTTTCATTCTCGTTTGAATCGCGGCACCAGGCGCGCTCGGCGACTGGACAACCTGCATTAAGTACAAGGTTTGCAACCTTTTCATGCCTCGCGCGGCGCTTAAGCCGCGGGCACCGGGACGGCGCTGAAGCGCTGACACGGACACCATTGAAGAACCGGGGTGACAGCCGAACGTTCCGGGCGTTGCCCGAACCTTGGTCCCGGAGACCGGCTATGTACTCCCGGATCTCGACAGGATTCGACGTTCCTTGGCAAGCACCCTAGCTCGTCGGGGGCTGTAATCCAAGCCCAATTCGCGCAAGGCGGTTAAATTTCAGCTTCGGCAGCTTTTGGCCGGACTGTGATGGCGCGCGGACGGGCACCGAAATCGGCAAACGGCCCC
The DNA here is from genome assembly GCA_027488155.1 of Hyphomicrobiales bacterium. Lineage (GTDB taxonomy): Bacteria > Pseudomonadota > Alphaproteobacteria > Rhizobiales > Beijerinckiaceae > TNE-4. The sequence continues at coordinate 84,392 of JAIYCE010000037.1, forward strand.
TCAATGTCAAAACCGGCCTTGAGGAAGATCGCCGGCACCGTCTCGGCTTGGTCAGAACCGATTTCGAGCGTCGCGAACCCTCCCTTATTCAACAGAGAGGGCAGTGCAGTCGCAATGGCGCGATAGGCATCAAGCCCATCCTTACCGCCCGATAACGCCAAAACCGGATCGTGCACCCGGACTTCAGCATCAAGCCCCTCGATCACCTTATCGGCGATGTAAGGGGGGTTCGACACGATGACATCGAAACGGCCTTCGATGGCCTTCTCCCAATCCGATTGGATGAAGTCCGCGCGGTCGCCGACGCCATTGCGGGTGGCGTTGAACCCTGCCGTTTCCAGTGCGCCTTGCGAAACATCCGTGCCGAGGCCGGTTGCGCCCGGCAGTTCCTTCAAAAGCGCGATCAGAAGACAACCAGAGCCAGTGCCGAGATCAAGGATGCGCACACCCTCCGCCTTATGCCGACGCTCCTTCAGCCCAATCAGCGCAGCAGCAACCACGGTTTCGCTGTCGGGACGCGGGACCAGCGTATCGGGCGTTAGCGTGAAAGGCATCGACCAGAATTCCCATTCGCCGAGAATCCGCGCGACCGGTTCACGCGTCACACGGCGTGCCGCGTTCTCAGCAAGCTTTGCCGCAGCATCGCCCAATGGCACGCGTGCACCACTTAACAAATCGGCATGCTTGATCCCCGCCGCATCGAGCAACAACAAGCGCGCATCGCGCTGTGCCGTCTCAATCCCGGCCTCACGAAACACCTCGCCAAGATGCTTGAGTGCTTCAACGCGCGTTGTCTCGGGCTTTAATTGAAAACTCATCCTTCGGCCTCCGCCAAGAGTGCCGCCTGATGCTCGGTCGTCAACGCATCGACCAACTCGTCGAGCGCACTCCCTTCGATAATCTGCGGCAGTTTATAGAGAGTGAGATTGATCCGATGATCGGTGACGCGCCCTTGCGGGAAATTATAGGTGCGGATGCGCTCAGAACGATCGCCTGAACCGACCTGGCTTTTGCGCTCGGCGGCACGCGCGCTATCGCGCTTTTGCCGCTCCATATCGAACAGGCGCGAACGCAGAATATCCATCGCCTTCTGCCGGTTACGGTGCTGGGACCGCTCTTCCTGCATCATCACCACGATGCCGGACGGTTTATGTGTGATGCGGATCGCACTCTCGGTCTTGTTAACGTGCTGACCGCCTGCGCCACCCGCCCGCATCGTCTCGACCACGAGATCCTTGTCGTCGATGGCAACATCGACATCCTCGGCAATCGGCAGAACAGCGACGGTAGCCGCAGAGGTGTGAATGCGCCCTTGTGTTTCCGTATCCGGCACACGCTGAACGCGATGCACGCCGCTTTCGAATTTCAAGCGCGCATAGGCGCCTGCACCATGGATTTCAGCGACGATTTCCTTGTAGCCACCCATCACACCTTCGCTGGCGGAGAGAATGTCGACTTTCCACCGCCGCGTTTCGGCATAACGCTGATACATGCGAAAAAGATCGCCCGCAAAGAGTGCGGCCTCATCCCCACCCGTGCCTGCGCGCACTTCGAGAATGACGCCGCGCTCGTCAGCGGCATCTTTCGGCAAAAGCATAATTTTGACATGATGCTCGAGGGTTTCGAGCCGCTGCGCAAGCTCATCCCGCTCGGTCTCTGCCATGACCCGCATATCGGCATCGGTCCCGGCATCCGTTAGCAAGGCTGCAATATCGTCGACTTCCTTTAAACAGGCCTTGTATTGCGCGATGCTTGCAGCGACAGGCTCCACCTCCGCCAATTCACGCGAGAGCGCTACAAACGCTTCCCCATCCGCACCTGCGGCAAGCTTGTCCGTCAGAATGGCGTGACGGGCGAGAATGGCATCAAGTTTGGTAGTGGGAAGAGACATGATCGGATCCAGCTGAAGAATGACGTCGCGCGAAAGCGAGCGTCGCTACAGCGGCAGATCGTGCGCAGCGGCAAAAGCGGCAATATCAGGGCGCAGCGTCGTGACACGTCGGCCATCGGCAAGCGCCGCCTCGATCATCATCCGTAAAGGCGCGATCTGCGCAGAAAGAATAGCAGCTTTTACAGGGCCGATCGAAGCCGGCGACATCGACAGGGCGCGGTAGCCAAGCGCGACGAGCACTAAAGCTTCAAGCGGCTTACCACCCAATTCACCACACAACGTCACAGGAATACCCGCTTTGCGCCCCGCATCGGCAATGTGCTTGAGAACACGCAAAGGGGCTGGCGCCAATGGATCGAAGCGATGCGCCATCGCTGGATTTTCACGATCCGCCGCAAAGAGGAATTGCATCAGATCGTTCGAACCGACCGAGAGGAAATCGGCGCAACGCGCCATTTCTTCGATCTCGAACAAGAGTGACGGAACTTCCACCATCACGCCCAGTTGCGTCTGGGCAGGATGCTCATAACCATGCCGCGTGAGATAAGCCATCTCGCGCTCAAAAATATCACGCGCCCGATGAAATTCATCCACGGTCGAAATCATCGGGAACATAATCTTGACATGACGGCCCGACGCAGCCTTGAGCAAGGCGCGCAATTGCGCACGCAAGAGGCCGGGGCGATCCAATCCGATACGGATAGCACGCCAGCCGAGCGCGGGATTTTCTTCCTCGCCCGTGAGAAGATAGGGAAGCACCTTATCGCCGCCAATATCGAGCGTGCGAAAGGTGACCGGGCGCGAGCCTGCGGCATCAAGCACTTTGCGATAGAGCTCAATCTGCTCATTTGTCCGCGGTAGCTTTTCTGCCACCATGAATTGCAATTCGGTGCGGAATAAGCCGACCCCTGCAGCGCCCGTCTCGTCGATATGCGCCAGATCGACGATGAGTCCTGCATTGAGATGCAAGTCGACAGTCACGCCATCCTGTGTCACGGCAGGCACATCGCGCAATCTGCGATATTGCTCCTGCCGCTTGGCACGCAGACGCGCTTTTTCGGCAAAAGCGGATTCGACATCGGGCTGCGGACGAATATGGACGTCCGCCGTACCGCCATCGATGATAATTGCATCGCCCGTTTCGACGAGGCTCGTCACATTATCGACATTGCCGACAGCGGGAATGCCAAGCGCGCGCGCAACAATAGCGATATGGCTCGTTGGTCCGCCTTCTTCCAAAACGAGGCCGCGCAGTTTCGCCCGATCATAATCGAGCAAAGCTGCAGGCCCCATGGAGCGAGCAATCACAATCGCGTTGTCGGGCAGCGCAGACTGCTTAGCCACAAGCTCCTGCCCCATCAGGCGATGCAGCAGACGATTGGCAAGCTCGTCGAGATCGTGCAAACGCTCGCGCAAATAGGGATCGGTCTGGCGCAACATGCGCGCGCGATTATCCGATTGCACGCGCTCGACGGCAGCTTCGGCCGTCAATCCACTGGTGACAGCCTCACGCAATCGCCGCATCCAACCCGGATCATGGGCGAACATGCGGAAAGTTTCGAGCACTTCACGATGCTCGCCCCCATGGGCGAGATCGCCGCGATCGAGCAATTGATCGAGGGATGCCCGCAGATCGGCGAGCGATTCCTCCAACCGCTTCAACTCGCTGCCCGGATCGTCCGCGATGATGTTGCCGATAACGACGCGCGGTTCATGCAAGACGACATGACCAAGCCCCACGCCATCGGCGAGACTTTGTCCGCCGAGATGCAAAGACTTGCGGAGCGCAATGTCTTGCCCTGGGCGGGCCAGTGCCTGCAATTCGCCCGAGGCCAACATTTCGGCGAGCACCATCGCCGTGGTTTGCAGCGCCTCGACCTCTTCTTCCGAATAGGTGCGGCTCGCGCGGTTCTGCACGACGAGCACACCGAGCAGATTGCCCGCGCGCAACACCGGCACGCCGAGGAAGGATTGATAGATCTCTTCGCCCGTCTCCGGCTTGTAGGAATAGGCGGGATGGTTCTGAGCATCGGACAGGTTGAGCGGTTCGGCTTCGGCCGCGATCATGCCAACAAGGCCCTCGCCCTGCCGCATGGTGGTCACGTGTACCGCCTCGCGCTTCAAACCTTCGGTGGCAAAAAGTTCGAGAGTGCCATCCGCCCGCATCACATAGAAGGAGCAGACCTCGGCCACCATGTTGGCGGCAATGATGACAACGATCTTGTCGAGACGCACCTGTGCGCCCACCGGCTCCGCCATGACTTCGCGGAGACGGCGGAGCAAAAGGCGAGGTCCGCCAAGTGCGCCGCGCATCGGCATAGATCGATCCCGTCTGGCCCCGAGGAGCCCTTCCCTGCCCAAAGAGGCGGCAGCAAGCCGTCCTCTTCCCCCGCTTTAGCGAGGCATAACGATCAATGCAAAGCCTGGACCGCGACGGAAGCCCAATCCCGTCTAAAGAGACGGGTCAGGCCGCGTCCAAGCCGTAAAGGGAATGTAGGGTCCTGACCGCCAATTCAGTATAGGCGGCGTCGATCAGAAGCGAGAATTTGATCTCGGATGTGGTAATCGCTCTAATGTTGATGCCTTTTTCGGCAAAGGCCTTGAACGCCCGTGCCGCCACCCCGGCATGGGAGCGCATGCCGATGCCGATGGCCGAGACCTTTACAAGGTCGCGCGCCCCTTCGAGGGCCCCAAAGCCGATATCGGCTTTCCGCTCTTCGAGCAGCGACATGGCACGCTCGAAATCCGCCGTCGGAACAGTGAAGGTGATGTCCGTCGTGGTCGTGTTGTCTGACGTGACCTGAATGATCATGTCGACATTGATGTTGGCCTCGGCCAGCGGCACGAAGATGGCCGCCGCCACGCCCGGCTTGTCGGCAACGCGGCGGAGCGTGATCTGGGCTTCGTCCTTCGAATAGGCGATGCCGGTGACGATCTGCTGTTCCATAATCTCTTCCTCGTCGCAGATGAGGGTGCCAGGCGTGGGATTGGCGGGGTCGTCGAAAGAGGAGCGCACATAGGTACGCACCTTGTGCACCATGGCGAGTTCGACCGAGCGCACCTGAAGAACCTTGGCACCGAGTGACGCCATTTCGAGCATTTCCTCGAAAGCCACTTTCTCAAGCCGGCGGGCCTTGGAGACGATGCGCGGATCGGTCGTGTAGACGCCGTCCACATCCGTGTAGATATCGCAGCGCTCGGCCCCAATGGCAGCAGCAATGGCCACAGCCGACGTATCGGAGCCGCCACGGCCCAGCGTCGTCAGACGACCCGTTTCGGCATGAATGCCTTGGAAGCCTGCAATCACCGCCACTTCGCCGCGCTTGAAGCCTTGATCGAGGTTGGCACCATCGATCCCCGCAATGCGGGCCGAGCCATGCGCGTCCGACGTCAGGAGCGGGATCTGCCAGCCCTGCCAAGAGCGGGCGGGGATGCCCATATCCTGCAGCACGATAGCCAAGAGACCAGACGTGACCTGCTCGCCCGAGGCAACAACGGCATCATATTCGCGCGGATCGTAGAGTTTCGAACCCTCATTGACCCAACCGACGAGTTCGTTGGTCTTGCCGGCCATGGCGGAGACCACAACGGCAACCTGATGGCCCGCCTCCACTTCGCGCCGCACATGCTGTGCGACGTTGCGGATGCGCTCCATATTCGCGACGGACGTGCCGCCGAATTTCATGACAAGACGGGCCATGAGGGGTCCGGACGTTGATTTTGGGATTTCGGTCGCGTTTGAGGCTAACGCGCTTGCGTCGCGCCGCAACCCGGCCGAAAAGAGCGCTCTTCCATGACGGCCATGCCCGGGCCTGTCAATCACCCGTCCGGCTCAAGGAGCGGAAAATGACCACCGAAACGCAAGGCACCACCATCGACCCCGCCGAAGTGGCCCGTTTCGAGAGGATCGCCCGGACCTGGTGGGACGCCAAAGGCCCGATGAAGACGCTGCATAAGTTCAATCCGGTGCGGCTCGCCTATATCCGCGATCAAGTCGCCGACCATTGGAACCGCGACACGCGCGACGGCAATACGCTTGCAGGCCTCTCGCTGGTCGATGTCGGCTGCGGCGGCGGGCTCCTGTGCGAACCGCTCGCCCGCCTTGGCGCCACCGTCACAGGCATCGACCCCGCCCCGACCAATGTGGAGGTCGCCAAGCTCCACTCCGCCGAAAGCGGCGTGCCGGTCACCTACCGCCAAGCGACGATCGAGCAATTGGTCGCCGAAGGGCAGAGCTTCGACATCGTGCTCGCCATGGAAGTCGTCGAACATGTCGCCGATGTCGAAGAATTTGTTCGCGCCTGCACCGCCGCCGTCAAACCGGGCGGGCTGTTGTTCATGGCAACGCTCAACCGCACCATGAAAGCGTTCGCGCTCGCCATTGTCGGGGCCGAATATATTTTAGGCTGGCTGCCGAAAGGCACACATCAATGGGACAAATTCGTCACGCCGAAAGAATTGTCAGACGCGATTGCGCGCGGCGGCCTTGAAGTGTTCGACGAAAAGGGCGTTGTTTATAATCCCCTATCCGACAAATGGTCGATCTCGCGCGACCGCGACGTGAACTACATGGTCGTGGCGAAATAGATTGCGTGCGCTTTTGTGGCTGCCGCCGGGAAGCCGGCGGCAGCCACAAAATTATGGCGCCGGATTCATATGCACTTGATGGATCGCGTCGATGCGATCGATCACGTCTTGCGACAGCGTCACATACGCCGATGCGATGTCGTGCTTGAGCTGATCTATTTTCGTTGCGCCAATGATATTCGACGTCACGAAGGGACGGTCATTCACGAAAGCGAGCGCAATCGTCGTCAGATCCATGCCGACATCTTGCGCTAATTTCCAATAGGCTTCGATGGCCTCGGCTGAACCGGGCTTCTCATAACGCTGACCGCGATTGAAGAGCGTCGTACGCGCGCCAGCCGGGCGTGCACCATTCCGATATTTGCCGGTGAGATAACCCTGCGCCAAAGGCGAATAGGCGAGCAGAGAAATCTGTTCGCGATAGCTGACTTCTGCCAACGCCACTTCGTAAGTGCGGTTCAAAAGATTGTACGCGTTCTGGATCGATGCCATGCGGGGCAACCCGCGCGCGTCCGATTCATGCATGAATTTCATCGTGCCCCACGCACTCTCATTCGAGAGGCCGATATGGCGTATCTTGCCCGCCTTCACGAAGCCGTTAAGCGTCTCGAGAACCGCGTGGAACGAATTCACGATCGCGCTCTCGAACTCGGCCTGCTTGTAATGCGTCGGGTTCGAACCCCACGGCATCGGACGATCCGGCCAATGCAACTGATAGACATCGATGTAATCGGTTTGCAGACGCTTCAAGCTTTGCTCGAGCGCGTAGGTCATGTCCTCTTTCGACAATTCCGCCGGACGGCCATTGCGGAACCAATCCATCGGCGTGCGGCCGACGACCTTCGAGGCGAGGATTACCTTGTCGCGATTGTTGCGCGCCTTGAACCAAGTCCCGATGATGCGCTCCGTCGAGCCTTGCGTCTCGGCCTTCGGCGGGATCGAATAAAGTTCAGCCGTGTCGAAGAAATTGATGCCTTGGTCGAGCGCATAATCCATCTGCTCGTGACCTTCGGCTTCCGTGTTCTGTTCGCCCCATGTCATGGTGCCGAGACAGATTTTGCTGACCTTCAGGCCGGTACGGCCAAGGGCGCGATATTCCATCGGGATATACTCCGGGACAGGACCACCCCGGATGGGGCGGCAAAAAGCCGCCCTTCAAAGCATAAGCGCCGCCTTGGCGCCAGACCTCAGCCGCCGCTTTGAATCTGGCGAATGAAATCCTCGACGGTTGGCAGGATGTTCTTGACGATGACAGCCACCCCTTCGGCATTGGGGTGTATGCCATCCGGCAGATTGAGCTTCGGATCGCCGGCCACACCCTGAAGGAAGAAGGGGTAATAGGTGGCATTGAACTGCGACGCGAGGGGCCGATACATGCCGTCGAACAATTTCACGTAATTCTCGCCCATATTGCGGGGCGCGAGCATCCCAGCCAGCAGCACAGGGATTCCACGGTCCTGCAGCCTCTGGAGCATGATGCGGAAATTGTTCTCGGTCAGGCCGGGATCGACGCCGCGCAGCGCATCATTGGCCCCAAGCTCCATGATGACGCCGTCAATGCCATCGGGAATGGACCAGTCGAGCCGCGCCATAGCCGACGTCGTGGTATCGCCCGAAACCCCAGCATTGATGATCTCGACATCGAAGCCTTTGGCCCGGAGTGCCTTCTCCAATTGTGCGGGGAAAGCGGCTGCAGCCGAAAGATTGTAACCCGCCGTAAGACTGTCGCCAAAAGCGACAAGCTTGAGTTTGCGTTTCGCGGCCATGGCGGAGCCTCCGGTGGCTGCGGCCAAAAGAGTCAGGCCGATTGCCGCAAGAAAGCCACGCCGCGCCTTTACGGCAGCCTTGCTGCCCCCATATGGGATTTTCATCTGTGTCATCGCAAAGGCATATCGGCATGCAAGCTGAGGCCGTCAAGGCAAACCCGTCCGTCCACGACCCTTTGGTTAAGATTGAGGCGCTCGATCTCAGTCTCGGGCGGGACGCATCGCGCGTCCACATCTTGAAATCGATCTCGCTCGAAATCGGGCGCGGCGAAGCAATCGGCCTTGTGGGGCCGTCCGGCTCCGGCAAATCGACCCTTTTAATGACTATGGCGGGGCTCGAACGCCCGGATAAAGGCCGGATCATCATCGATGGCGAAGACCTATCGAGCCTTGATGAGGATGGGCTTGCGCGCTTCCGCGGCCGCAACATCGGCATTGTGTTTCAGTCTTTCCATCTGATCCCGACGATGACGGCGCTTGAGAATGTTGCCGTGCCGCTCGAACTCGCCGGCGACGATGACGCGTTCGACCGCGCCGCCGATGAACTCAAAGCCGTTGGTTTAGGTGCCCGCCTCTCCCATTACCCGGCGCAATTGTCGGGCGGCGAGCAGCAACGTGTGGCGCTGGCCCGCGCCCTCGTTGTCGACCCGGCCCTCCTGATTGCCGATGAGCCGACCGGCAACCTCGACGAGGCCACCGGCAAAGGTATTGTTGAACTTCTGTTTCAATTGAAAACAGAACGGGGCGCGACACTCGTTCTCGTTACGCATGATCCCGGCCTTGCCGCGCAATGTGACCGCGTAATCCGTTTGCGTTCGGGTCAGATCGAAGACCGCACAACAATCGGGGCCTGACGTGCAAATAACTCCTCGCCCCGATTATCCTCGCGCCAAGCATCGGCGCGCTTCTTCGCCATGGTCCGTGCTGTGGCGGTTCGCGCTGCGCAACCTGCAAGGCGGGTTGGAGGGCTTCCGTGTCTTCATTGCCTGCATCGCATTGGGTGTTGCCGCGATTACAGGCGTGTCATCACTCTCGAATGCGCTCAGCGATGGGCTTGGCAAGCAGGCGAAGACCATTCTTGGCGGCGATCTGTCTTTCTCGCGCATTCATCGTGAAGCCACGCCAGAAGAACGCGCAAAATTTGCAACGCTCGGCCAAGTCTCGTTTGGCATCACAACACGCGCGATGGCGCGTCTACCGGATGATGGCCAGGCCGCACTTGTCGAACTGAAAGCCGTGGATGGTCAATGGCCCCTGACGGGCCAACCCGATCTGTCGCCCGATCTGCCGCTTCAGGATTTATTTGCGGAATCGAATGGTGTTTTCGGTGCAGCTGCAGAACCGGCTTTGTTCGAGCGCTTGCAGATCAAGCCTGGCGCCCTTGTTATGATCGGCAATGCGACATTCGCATTGAACGCAAAGCTGGAAAGCGAACCCGACAAGCTGGCCACCGGCATCGGCTTTGGCCCACGCTTTCTAACCAGTGAAGCCGGCTTACGTGCCTCGGGCCTTATCCAACCCGGCACGCTGGCGCGCTTCACCTATCGCATCTTGCTGCCTGGAAATGCCGACGAAGCGACCGCGAAAATACTCGGCAACAATTTGCGTGCGACCATGCCTGCCGGCGAATTCGACATGCGCACGCGGAGCAATGTCTCGCCGCAGTTCAACCGCAATGTCGAACGATTTACGCAATTTCTTGCTATTGTTGGCTTCACCGCTTTGATTGTCGGCGGTGTTGGCGTTGCAAATGCCGTTGCCGCCTATGTCGAACGCCGCCGCCCAACCCTGGCAACGATGAAAAGCCTTGGCGCCACAGGCAGCGACGTTTTCTTGCTCGCCCTGATCGAGGTGATGCTGCTCGCGATGATTGGGATCGTTATTGGGCTTATAGCCGGTGCAGCGTTACCTTTCATCGTTGGTGCTTTATTCGGCGATCTTCTGCCTGTTGCACTCGACGCGCATGTTTATCCCGGCACACTTGCCTTGGGTGCAGTTTATGGGCTGCTTGCATCCCTCGTCTTCTCGCTCGGTCCACTTGGCCGCGTCCATGACGTGCCCGTTTCTGCGCTCTTCCGCGACCATGTCGAACTTGTCCACTCATGGCCGCGCAAGCGCTATATTGCGGCACTTGTCGGTTCGGCCGCGTTATTGATCGGCCTCTCGATCATCTTTGCTTATGACAGACGCGTCGCCATCTTTGCTGCGCTTGGGGTGGCAGGCTCTTTTGTCATCCTGCGTCTGGTCGCCAGTGCCATCATGATGGTCGCGCGTGCCGTGCCAAGACCGAAATCGACGGTTTGGCGCCTTGCGATATCAAGCCTCTATAGGCCCGGAACGTTGACACCCTCGCTGGTGCTTTCGCTCGGGCTTGGCGTCGCGTTACTGGTTGCCGTCGCGCTGATCGACGCCAACATTAATCGCCAACTCGGCGAAAGCCTGCCCGAGAAAGCGCCGAGCCTGTTCTTCGTTGATATTCCAAACAACAATGCCAGCGAGTTTGACACCTTCATTCAGACCCGCGCGCCGCAAGGCAAGCTGGACCGCGTACCAATGATGCGCGGCCGAATAACAGGGCTGAACGGCGTCGATGCGAGCAAGATCAGCGCGCCCGAAAACGCCGCTTGGGTGCTCGAAGGCGATCGCGGCATCACTTATTCCGACAGGCTCCCCTCTGGCTCGAGCCTCATCGAAGGCGAATGGTGGCCGACAGATTACAAGGGCAAGCCCCTCGTTTCCTTCGATATAGAACTCGCCCGGTCGCTGAAGCTAAAAATCGGCGATACGTTGACGGTCAACGTGCTCGGACGCCCCATTGAGGCCACCGTTGCCAATCTGCGGCGGATCGACTGGCAATCTCTCGGCATTAATTTCGTAATGGTGTTTTCGCCGAACACATTTGCAGGCGCGCCAGCCACATCGCTCGCCACCCTGACCCTCCCGGATGGAGCACGCGCTCACGAGGCGGGATTGCTTGCCGACGTAGCCAGAACTTTCCCAATGGTGACCGCAATTGGGGTCCGCGAGGCGCTCGAACAGGTCAACAGCCTCGTATCGAAACTTGCCTTGGCTATTCGCGGAGCCAGCGCTGTTACAATCGTCGCCAGTGTGCTGGTCCTAGCGGGTGCGTTGGGAGCGGGGCAACGGGCTCGGATCGGGGATGCCGTGATCCTGAAGACGCTCGGCGCAACCCGTTTGAAACTCTTTGCAGCCTTTCTTCTAGAATATGGCCTCCTTGGCGCAGTTACGGCCTTGTTCGGCTTTCTAGCAGGCAGTCTTGCCGCATGGGCCATTGTCACGCGATTGATGAATCTTGGTTTCCATTGGCTGATTGGGTCAGCGCTCTCGGCCTGTATTGTCGCGATAGTTGTGACGATCCTCTTTGGCCTCGTGGGAACATGGCGAATACTGTCACAAAAGCCGGCGCCTTATTTACGAAATCTTTAAGTAGTTGGCGCTCGAAAACCACATGTTTCCTATGTAAGTAACCGATGTTTCGCGCCTAACGCGGATGCAGCACTTCGCCGCACCCGTTCTAGACATGAATTGGCGCACAGAATCGTCCTCATACTTGCCGTTCTCCTTTGCGCTGCCCTTGTATTTCCACATTTGGTCTTCCATATTCTCTACAACGCCGGGTGGACCCGGCGGAGGGGATTTTCATCCGCTCTTCGAGAGGATCTTTCTATGTCCAACTATGACCGCAACGCCTACGCCCAGTTTGGCGGGGTCTCCCGTGCCGGGACAGCCGAGTACGATCTCGGCCTCCGGTCCTACATGCTGGGCATCTACAACTACATGACGCTGGCGCTCGCTGTGTCGGCGATGGTCGCTTGGGGCGTTGCCATGATGGCCGTCACCAACGATCCGTCGGCCGCAGCTGCCAAGTTCGGCGCGAATACCTACCTCACCTCCTTCGGCTACGCGATCTTCGCAAGCCCGCTGAAATGGGTGGTGATGCTGGCTCCGCTGGCTTTCGTGTTCTTCCTGTCGTTCCGCTTCGACCGGATGAGCCAGAGCGCACTCTTCGGCACCTTCCTCGCCTTCGCGGCGACGATGGGTCTGTCGATGGGTTCGATCTTCCTCGTCTACACGACGGCGAGCATCGTTCAGGCGCTCTTCATCACGACGGCGGCGTTCGGCGCGCTCTCGCTCTATGGCTACACCACAAAGCGTAGCCTGTCGGCGATGGGCTCGTTCCTGATCATGGGCCTGTTCGGCGTCATTCTCGCCGGCTTGGCGAACCTGTTCTTCCAGTCGAGCGTTTTCCAGCTCGCGATCAACGTTGTCGCGATCCTGATCTTCGCGGGTCTCACCGCGTGGGATACGCAGCGCCTGAAGGAAGAATATGATGTCGTCGCTGGCGATGCCGCGTTGATGCAGAAAGCTTCGGTGATGGGCGCGCTGTCGCTCTACCTGAACTTCATCAACATGTTCCAGCTGATCCTGTCCTTCGTGGGCAACCGCAACGAGTAATCCTCGCTGCATCGAAATAAGAAAAGGCCGCGGGCAACCGCGGCCTTTTTCATTTTCATGAACTGTTTTCTCGAATGGTGTCCTTGTAGCGTTTTTGCCCCTGTCACAGAGCACGCCCGAGAAACACTGTGCCGTCGACTGGCGTATCGTAATAAGGCGTGATCGGCATGAAGCCGAGCTTGGCGTAAAGCCGATGCGCTTCGATCATGCTGGGCAGCGTGTCGAGCGCGATCGTCCGATACCCCGCCTGCCGCGCCTGCGCCATCAAGGCTTCGACAATGGCGATGCCGAGCCCGAGCCCGCGCGCAGAAGGCGCGATATAGACCCGCTTCATCTCGCAGCCCTCGCCCGCCTTCATGGCGCGGAAAGCTCCGCAGCCCAGCGGTGAGCCGTCCGGCGCACGCGCCAGCAGCAACAGACCCTGCGGCGGCACATAAGCCCCCGGCAACCCCGCCAATTCATCCTCGAACCCCTGATAGCCGAGATCGACCGGCAAAGAGGCGGCATAGGCGCGAAACAAGACCCGAATTGCATCAAGATCGGCAGGAGAATGGGCGGGCGCAAGCGTGAAGGTGGAACCATAAACCATACCTATTGATTGCGAGGCTGTAGCCCGGGGTCAATGGCAATGGCGATTGCAATGGCGATAAGCCGCTCCGCTTGCCTTTCGCCCCTGCTTCCCGGAAAACCCCCGGCCATGACAGTTCTGATCCGCCCCGCCCACGATGAAGACATGGACGCGATCACCGCGATCTATGCCGATGCCGTGCTGAATGGCACCGCCTCCTTCGAAATCGAACCGCCCAACCTTGCGGAGATGAGCGCGCGGCGTGCCGCCCTGATCGAGAAGGGCTTTCCCTATCTCGTGGCCGAACGCGCCGACCGCATTCTCGGCTACGCCTATGCCGGCGCTTATCGCCCGCGCCCGGCCTATGCGTTCACCGTCGAAGATTCGATCTATGTCGCGCCCGACGCGCAGCGTTCAGGCGCGGGTCGCGCTTTGCTCGCGAAACTCATCAGCGTCTGCGAGGGCAAAGGCTTTCGCCAAATGGTGGCCGTGATCGGCGATTCTCTGTCAGCGCCATCGATTGGCCTGCATCAGCATATGGGCTTCGTCCATGTCGGCACGGTGCGTAATGTCGGCTTCAAAAAAGGTCGCTGGCTCGATCAAGTGATTATGCAGAAAAGTTTGGGCGCAGGCGCGACGCACGCGCCGGTTTGATCACACCACAGCCAGTTTCGTTCTTTGCCAATTAGAATAATTTGGGTAAACTATTTTTTTAACGATGTTGTGCAAACGTTTGCATTTATTTTGCGGATCGAACATGAATCGAAGGCTTTTTGTCTTTGCCGATGAGGCAGGTTGCTTCACATTTTCTAGGAAGCAGAACGTTTCACGACATTTTGTTATTTGTACGGTGGCCTTAGAGAATTGCGATGTTGGGTCAAAGCTTTTGAACCTACGTCGCCAGATGGCTTGGGATGGATTTGAAATAGGCCCCTATTTTCATGCCTCAACCGATCGCCAAAATGTCAGAAATTTAGTCTTCGATCTGATCGAAAAAGAGAAAATCTCAGTTCAAGCAACAATTCTCGAAAAGTCAAAAGCGCAGCCGCACGTTCGCGTATCGCAAGAAATATTCTACAAATATGGTTGGTATTATCATTTTCGGAATACAGCTAAACGCTATTTTTCCGATTGTGATGAACTGCATCTCACAATCGCTTCTCTGGGAACAAAACAGAAGAAAACCGCTTTCGAAGACATAGTTAGAGGCGTTACCGCTCAAAAAAAGACTGTCAAGAAGATACAGAATAGTTTTTGGCCATCTCAATCCGACCCTTGTTTATGGATAGCTGATTATTGCACGTGGGCAATTTTCAGAAAATATGAAAGCGAAGGTCGCGATTTGCGGTCCTATGCGAAAATAGCCTCAAAAATCGATTATGAATTCAACCTCTGGGCGCATGGCACAATTCACTACTACTAAAAGTGAAGAGCGACCGCATCCCCACCTATCTCTTTCGAGAAGTGCCCCATGGGCCCTTATTGGTGGGTGCCAGTCGCTCAGTAACGAGAAGAGAATATATTACGAAACGTAAGAAATCAACTCGGTTACACCACAGCCAGCTTCACCGGCTTGTCCAGCACTTGCAGCACGCGCGCGAGCTCGTGTCCGCGTTTGAGGATCAAACCCGTGACGGCGATAACCGCATAGGTGCCCTGTTTGCGGGCGAGTTTGGGATTTTTCTCGATCCGGTAGAGCGGATGCTCGTTGGAACGGCGATAGACCGAGAACACTGCCTTCTCTTTGCTGAAATCCATCGCGTAATCGCGCCATTCGCCCGAAGCGACCATGCGACCATAAAGATTGAAAATCTCACGCAGCTCGTGCCGGTCGAAAGCGACTGTGGAGGGGATCGCTACGGCGTTAGGCGATGATGGCTGGATCGGCACGGGAGCGGCCTGAATCGGCTTCAAACCGGGCAGCTCTGTCACGCTCTCACTCTTGTTCATCGGGGCTCCGGGGTCGCACCGTTTATAACGGAATGATGACCCCCGTTGCTCGATGGGGCAAGCGCCAAGCGCCTGTGCCTCAACCATACCCCTGCTTTTTCACGATTTTGCCGCAAGCTGGCCCATGGGAGGCCTTGATCGGGGGCGATCTTGGCTGCGTTGCCTGAGGGTCCGGTCCGTCTAACGGATTTTTCAGCCCCCCAGCCCCCCGAAGGATGGTCCGGACCCGTCCCTCCAAATCAGCAACCCCTCCAAAGGGTCGGCGTCATGCCGGCCCTTTTTCTTGCGTCGCCACCACGTTGCAGCGACCCTTGAAACTCGCTGTTCCGCTCGCGATATCCGTTGCGTCTCAACCTACAAGAAGACGGACCCCGCATGACGGATACAACAATTGCCGAACGCCGCTCTTTTGATGCCGACGTTGCCCGCCTCCTCCATATGATGGTCCACTCGGTCTATTCCGACCGCGACGTGGCTTTGCGCGAACTGGTCGCCAATGGCGCCGACGCCTGCGAAAAACTCCGCACGCTCGCCCTGTCTAATCAATCGCTTTATGGCGACGACCCGCAGCTCGGCGTGACCGTCCGGATCGATCCCGATGCCAGCCGCCTGATTGTCGAGGACAATGGAATCGGTATGACGCGCGACGAGATGATCGATGCGCTCGGCACCATTGCCCGCTCCGGCACGCGACATTTTCTCGATGCCAATGCCGAAACCGAAGCCGCCAAAAATCTGATCGGCCAGTTCGGCGTCGGCTTTTACGCCGCCTTCATGATTGCCGATCATGTCGATGTCACAAGCCGCAAGGCCGGAACGCAGGAAGCGTTCACCTGGTCGTCTGACGGCAAGGGCGAATTCACCGTCGAACCTGCCGGCGAGAATGCACCCGTGCGCGGCACGCGTGTGTCGCTCCACATCAATGCCGATGCCAAGAATTTTCTTGACCCTTTCCATGTCAGCCATGTCTTACGGAATTATGCGAGCGCTATTCCCGTTGCAGTGACGCTCATTCCGAAACCTGACGCAGAACCCGAAAAGATTGCCGATGGCGCGGTGATTTGGGCTAAGTCAAAATCCGAATTGGGCGAAGAAGATTATACATCCTTCTACCGCAGCCTCGCTTTCGGTTTCGACGACCCCGCCTTGACGCTGCATTGGCGCGCCGAGGGGCGTCACGAATATACGGTGTTAGCTTTCGTACCCGGCGCACGCCCGATGAATTTGTTTAACCCGGACCGTCAGGGCCGGATGAAACTCTATGTCCGGCGCATGTTCATCGCCGACGATGTCGCGCTTACACCCGGCTGGTTGCGCTTTGTGACGGGCATCGTCGACAGCGCCGATCTGCCGCTCAATCTCTCGCGCGAGATGATTCAGACGAGCCCTATTCTCGCCGCGATCAAGAATGGCGTGACGAACCGCGTTCTCTCAGAGCTTGAGAAGACGGCGCAAAACGATGCGCCAAAGTACAAAGGTATCTGGGACAATTTCGGTCCCGTTCTCAAGGAAGGCCTTTATGAAGCGCCCGAGAAACGCGACCAACTCTTTGAGCTATGCCGTTTCGCGACCTCGACCCATCCCGAAGGGGATCGTACGCTGAAGGATTACATCGCAGCATTGCGGCCTAATCAAACAGCGATTTATTTTCTCGTCGGCGACGATCTCGAGCGGTTGAAAAAGAGCCCGCATCTCGAAGGGTTCCGTGCGCGCGGCATTGAAGTGCTTCTCCTTCCCGATCCGGTCGACGCCTTCTGGGTCAATACGGCGGTCGGCTACGAAGGCAAACCATTTAAATCCATTACGCAAGGTGCGGCCGACATTGACGGCGTGCCATTGGCGGAAGGCGAAGCTGCATCAACCGAAGTCGATGCACAGACAGCCACACTGTTTGCCCATTTCAAGGATGTGCTGGCAAGCGAAGCAGCGGACGTGCGCGGTTCGACACGTCTGGCGTCAAGCCTTGCCTGTCTCGTCGCTGGCACCAGTGGCCCCGACCGGCGGCTTGAAAAAATCCTCGCTTCGCACGGCCAATTACCGGAAGCCGCAAAGCCCGTGCTTGAAATCAATCCGGGTCACCCGCTCGTGGCGCAGCTGGCGAAGCGCTTCGTTGCCAATGAGGATCGCCCATTGATCGACGATGCAGCGCATATCATTTTCGATACCGCGCGTGCCTCCGACGGAGAAGCACCGAAAGATCCGTCCGATTTTGCGGCGCGCCTCGGCCGCATCATGGAAAAGGCCTTCTCTTGAAGCAATAAAGCCGCCCCAAAGGGCGGCTTTTTGATTTAGCGTCCGTCGCGGTGATATTCGACATTGGGCCGCATATCGAGCGCGGATGAAAGGCGGTTCGACATGTTGAAGAAGGCTGCCACGGCAGCGATATCCCATATGTCGCGCTCGGAAAAACCGGCTTTGCGCAACGCCTCGCGATCGTCCTCGACGATTTCGGACGAAGCCCGCGTCATTTTGGTGGCGAAGATCAGCATGGCCTTATGACGTTTTGAGAGTTTCGCGGCGCGCCAATTCATCACCAATAATTCGCCCAGCACTGGATCGCCCGAAAGCACGCGCACCGCGGCCCCATGCGAGGCGAGACAGTAGAAACACCGGTTCTCGGCTGAAACCGCCACCGCAATCATCTCACGCTCGAGCTTGGACAGGCCCGAAGGGGCCAGCATGAGATCGTTATACATGCCCGCAAAGGCTGCGAGCTTTGCCATATCGTGGGAATAGGCGAGCAACACGTTGGGGACGTAACCGATCTTTTCACGGCACTTCTCGAAATAGGCCGCGATTTCTGGCGTCAGCTCAGCCTGCGGTAAAGAGAGCGCCATCACCGGCGGCGGCCCATCTTGGCGCGTCGGCATCTCACCCGCCTGTTGGCCCGGGGGCTTTGACTTATCCTTCACTTTCTTTGCCGATTCTCTAATCGCCACTTTGGCTTTTGCTTTGGCCATGGTCGTCTCCCTGTCGTTCTTGGGGAATAGAGTGAGGCTCTGGCTTTCATCTGGGAAGCCTGTAATTTGACGGATGAATATGACGGGGATTGGCTGGATGCGACAGGAACCGGAGCATACTGCACTGCAAGAGGCGGCGCGTCTTATTCAGGATACAAGCGACGCCCCCGCCGATCTGGTCAGTCTGGCTCTGGCCCGGCTGACGCCCGATGATCTACGCCTGTTTGATGGCGAAAGTTTTGCCATCATTGCCGAAGGCGCTTGGCAAGCGCTGAAGGAGCGGCGCACGGGCGGCCATACGACACTCCGCCTCGACGACCGGCAATTGCGGATGGCCGGGCGCGTGCGCGACGTAACGCTGCTTCAGATCGTCAACGACAACAAACCCTTTCTTCTCGATTCGACACTCGCAGAACTTGAAGCGGGTGGGCGGGAACCGCTCTTCGTGATCCATCCCATTCTGGGCGTGGAACGGGGTCCCGATGGCGCCTTTATCCGGCTCGCCGCAGAAAGCGTGGGCGTTCCGGGAACGAAGCGTGAGAGCATGATCGAGATCGTGCTCGACCGGCTCGACGATCCGGGCCAGCGCGCCGACCTTATCCGCTCGTTGGAGCGCGTGTTTGGGGCGGTCAATGCCGCCGTACGCGATTGGAGCGCAATGCGCACCCGCATTGCCGAGGCGGTGCGCGCATGGCGCGACGATCTGCCGCCAATCGAACCGGGTGAACTCGCCGAAGCCGAAGCGTTTCTCGACTGGATGTTAGCCGACCATTTCACCATTCTCGGCCTGCGTGAGTATCGCATCCCATCGGGCGATGTCGCTGCCGATCCCGTTGAGGGCACAGGTCTCGGCATCCTCGCCGACCCTGCCCTCAACGTCTTGCGCAAGGGCCGTGAGCTTGTCGCCATCACACCGGAAGTGCGAACATTTCTGGCCGAACCCGTACCGCTCATCATTGCAAAAGCGAGCGTAAAATCACTCGTCCATCGCCGCGTCCATATGGATTATGTCGGCGTCAAATTATTTGCGAGCGATGGCGCGGTGATCGGCGAGCTGCGCGTTATCGGGCTTTTCACCTCATCCGCCTATACGGACACGGTGGATGAAATCCCAGTGATCCGCCGTAAAGCGGCCCATGTGATCCGCGATGCAGGTGCCGATCGCGCCAGCTATTCCGGCCGCGCTCTGCGTAATATTCTCGAATTTTATCCGCGCGATGAATTGTTCCAGATTGACGTGCCGACGTTGAGCGCTTTCTCGCAGGACATCATGTCGCTCTACGAGCGCCCGCGTGTGATGGCTCTGCCGCGTGTTGACCGTTTCGATCGTTTCGTGTCGATCCTTGTTTTCATCCTTAAGGATCATGACGATACGCGCATTCGCGAAAAGATCGCGGCGATGCTGGCGCGCCTCTATCAAGGCCGCGTATCGGCCGTCCATCCTGCCTATCCTGAAGGCCCTCTTGCACGCATCCACATCATCATTGGCCGCGACGAAGGGACAACACCCGATATTGCACGCCAACAGATTGAAGAAGCTATCACGTCGATCGTACGGAGTTGGGCCGATTCACTGCGTATCGAATTGGATCGACAATATCCGGGCTCAAAAGCGCGCGCACTATCCCAACGTTGGGGCCATGCCTTCTCCATGGCCTATCGCGAAGCGTTCGGTGCCGAACATGCCGTCGCGGATATCGCCATTCTCGAACAGTTGAGCGACAACCACCCACGCGCGGCCCGCTTCGAGCGCCGCGAAGGTGATGCGCCCGCGCGTGCCAATCTGCAAGTTTATGTGCGTGGCGAGGCGCTACCCCTTTCCGAACGCGTTCCTCCGCTCGAAGCCATGGGCTTTCGCGTGATGAGCGAACGGACCTATCGCATTCTGCCCGATGGAGAACGTGGCGTTCGCATCTGGCTACATGATATGTCGCTCGAACGCGCCAGCAATGGCGCCATCGACGTGAAAAGCCTGAAACCCAAAATTGAATCGATGCTCTCTGCGCTTGGTACAGGGCAAGCTGAGAGTGACCGCTTCAACGCCTTGACGCTCGAAGCCAGTCTTGGCTGGCGCGAGATTGCGGCCTTACGGACGCTCTCGCGCTATCTGCAACAGGCCCGCGTGCCTTTCAGCCAGGATTACATGGCAGCCACTCTGGCCACACACCCGCATATAGCAAAATTGCTTGTGGCGCTGTTCCATGCCCGCTTCGATCCGCGCAACAGCGATGCCTCGCGCTCTGAACGGCAGATCGCAATCCGTGCTGAGCTTGAAGCCGCGCTCGAAGACATCACGAGCCTCGACGAAGACCGCATCATTCGTCGTTTCATTAATCTCATCGAAGCAGCGCTACGCACCAATTTCTATCAATTAGCGGCGGATGGCCAGCCTCATCCAGCCATCGCGTTCAAATTCGATTCCGGTAAGATCGACAATCTGCCATTGCCGCGTCCTCATGTCGAAATATTCGTGCACTCACCGCGCGTGGAAGGCGTGCATCTGCGCTTTGGTTTTGTGGCGCGCGGCGGTTTGCGCTGGTCCGACCGGCAACAGGATTTCCGCACAGAAGTGTTGGGTCTTGTGAAAGCGCAGCAAGTAAAAAATGCCGTGATTGTGCCTGCCGGGGCGAAAGGCGGTTTTTACCCGAAGAAATTACCGCCGGCCTCCGATCGCCAGGCCTTTATGGAGGAAGGCATCGCTGCCTACAAACTTTTCGTTGGCACCATGCTCGACCTCACCGACAATATTATCAGCGGTGTGATCGTGCCGCCGGCCGATACGGTGCGTCATGATGGAGACGATCCTTATCTTGTCGTTGCAGCGGACAAGGGCACCGCCACTTTTTCCGATATTGCGAACGCGCTATCGCAAGAGCACGGATTCTGGCTTGACGATGCCTTTGCTTCCGGCGGCTCGCAAGGTTATGACCACAAGAAAATGGGCATCACCGCACGCGGTGCATGGGAAGCGGTGAAACGCCATTTCCGTGAGATGGATCGCGACATTCAGACATCGTCCTTTACGGTCTGCGGCGTCGGCGACATGTCGGGCGATGTATTCGGCAATGGCATGTTGCTGTCGCATACAACACGCCTTGTCGCCGCCTTCGACCATCGCGACATTTTCATCGATCCCAGCCCCGATGCCGAAAAGGCATGGGCGGAGCGCAAACGCCTGTTCGACCTGCCGCGCTCCTCTTGGCAGGATTACGACAAGGGGCTGATTTCCCAAGGCGGCGGCATCTTCTCGCGCGGAGCAAAAAAGATCCCGCTCTCCAACGAGATGCGCGCGCTGTTTGGCATCACAGCCACTGAGATGACACCGACAGAATTGATGCGCGCCATCCTGACTGCAAAAGTGGATTTGCTCTGGTTCGGCGGCATCGGCACTTATCTGCGTGCTTCCAGCGAAACGGATGAGGATGCGCGCGACCGCGCCAATGACGCAATTCGTATCACGGGACTTGAGGTGAAAGCTGCCGTAATTGGCGAAGGCGCCAATCTCGGTTGCACTCAGTTGGGCCGCATTGAAGCTGCGATGCACGGCGCCCGCCTCAACACGGATGCCATTGATAATTCCGCCGGTGTGAATACCTCGGACGTCGAAGTCAACATCAAGATCGCACTCGCAGCCGCCATTCGCGACGGCAGACTCAACACAGAACGCCGCAATGCCTTGCTAGCATCCATGACCGATGAAGTCGCCCATCTCGTCTTGCGTAACAATGAGACGCAGACGCTTGCACTCTCGCTAGGGCAAAGGCGCGGGACGAAGGACATGGCGTTTGCACGCCGCTTGATGCAAGTGTTGGAAACCGCCGGACGGCTTGACCGCAATGTCGAATATTTGCCGGACGATTCTCGCCTCACGGAACGCGAGACGCGCGGCGATGGTCTCACGCGGCCGGAGCTGGCGGTGTTGCTCGCCTATGCGAAAATGGCGCTCAAAGAATCTTTACTGAAAACCGACACGCTCGACAGCCCGGTTTTCGAAGGCGAACTCTTTGCCTATTTCCCGGCACAAATGCGCACGATCTATGCGCAGGATATTCGCACGCATCGTCTCCGTCGTGACATCATCGCGACACGCATTGCCAATGCCGTGATCGACCGCGGCGGACCCACGGCAAGCCTGCGCCTGATCGAGCGGACAGGTGCGGATGCGGGCACAGTCGCACTATCCTATCTTGCCGCGCGCGACAGTTTCGGCCTTGACGCGCTCGACAGAGCAATCAACACGCTCGACAATAAAATTCCTGGCATGGTTCAGAACGGACTCTATGCACGCGTGCAGGATGCTCTTCTTGGTCGGATGCTCTGGTTCATCCGTAACATCGATTGGCTTCACATCGATGCAGCTGCCGTGATGCCGCGCTTCCGTAGCGCGGTAAGCGAGTTGAAGACAACGCTAGATTCGGCGCGCCTCACAGCGCTGGCCGCACCCCTTCTCGCACAAGGCGTCCCTGAGCCATTGGCTAAGGACATTGTCGCGTTGCAGGAATTGCGTGCTGCCCCTGATCTCATCCTCATCGCAGAACAGACAGGAAAGCCGATTGGCGGGATTCTCGCCAATCATTTAGCCGCTGGCGAGCGCTTTGGCATTGCAAATCTGATTGAAGCCGCGGGCGGCATCCCCGCGCTCGATTATTATGACAGGCTTGCGCTCGATCGCGCGATCGACATGATCGATAGCGCGCATCGCACAGTGACGAAAGCAATCACGCTTGAGACCGGCTCAGGCGAAACCGCACTCGATGCATGGATCGCGCACCGCGGCGATACCGCGCTCCGTTTTCCAACTACGATTGCGCAATTGCTACAGGGCGGCGTGACCCTGTCAAAGATGACGATTGCTTCAGGTCTGCTCGACGATCTTGTGCAGGGTGCGGGAACGTGAACTTATGGCGCAAGGCCAACTGCGGCGAGCGCCTTGGCTTGCTTTTGCCCGACTTGATCGGCTGAGAAATTCTCAATCGCCTCATTGAACAAGCGATAGAAATTGAGTCGCGCATCAAGATGCAGGAACACCGCGCCAAGGCCGATGGCAGCGCGGTCCATAAAGACAAATTCCTGCGGTATGGTGACGGGGCCTTTTTGTTTCAGCGCTTGATGCACGCGGAAAGCCTCCCGCCGACCATATTCAGACGGCGCGACCCCATCGGCAATCGTACGCACACGATCGTCCAGTAGCGGCCCATAGATGAAGCGCGCCCAAATGTTGAGGACCTCGACTAGGCCGCGATTGAGCCCCTTGAAGCCCCATGTCTCATAGGCATGCACTGTGCGGTCAAAATCATCGTGCAACAGCGCCGTATACAGTTCGACGACGCCAGCCACGAAACTCTGCGGGAAGATGCGTATGCAGCCATAATCGAGGAGGTTGATACCTTGCGGTGCACCCCTGTCTGTAAAAACAGTGTAATTGCCGAGATGGGGATCGCCATGAATCACGCCAAACCGTGAAAATGGGATCCACCATGCGCGGAACATCGCCGTCGCGAGGAGATTGCGTTCCTCAAGTCCATGCGATTTGAAGTTCAGGATCTTCTCGCCGTCGAGCCATTGCAATGTCAGCAGACGATCGGTCGACAAATCGGTCCGTACAGCCGGGACATGGACGAGCGGCTCGTTTGTTAAGATCTCGGCATAAAGTGCGGCATGCTTAGCCTCGCGCTTGTAGTCCAGCTCCTCGCGCACACGCGCCCCGATCTCTTTCGCCATTTCGCGCGTGTCGATGGCGGGATCCATGCGCCGATGAATTGCAAACAGTACATCGAGTTGCTTGAGATCCGCTTCCACCGCCGACTGCATGTCGGGATACTGCAACTTGCAGGCTAGCTTCATGCCATCAAGCGCCTCGGCGCGATGAACCTGGCCGAGCGAGGCGGCTGCCGCAGGGTGTAGATCAAACTCGGCAAAGCGCTTGCGCCAATCGGCACCGAGCTCCGCCATCATACGTCGCTTCACGAAGGCAGCGCCCATGGGCGGCGCCTCGCTCTGCAGCTTCGACAATTCTTCTGCATATTCGGGCGGCAACATGTCAGGCACGGTGGCGAGCAGTTGCGCCACCTTCATGATCGGCCCTTTGAGACCGCCCAGCGCGGCTGTCAGCGCAGTCGCATTGCTGCGGTCCTTGATTCCCGTTCCAGTCAGCCTTGCCCCCGCCATCCGGGCGGCGACGCCACCGATATTGGCTCCGACCTTGGCATAGCGCAGCGCACGGGCCGAAAGCCGGTTGCGCTCCTTGTCATTCTCACGATCGCTCATGGAGCCAATATGGGGCGGGGAGCGGCGATGTCGACCTTGTAGCCGGACGGGTTTTTTGGATCAGGCGAAATCTCGCCTGATCATTCCATCGCTTCCAATTCCTCGATCAGCCCTTCGATCATCGAAAGCCCGATCTGCCAGAAAGCCGGATCACGCGCATCGAGCCCGAAGGGCGCAAGCACTTCGGAATGATGCTTGGTGCCGCCCGCTGCCAGCATCGCAAGATAACGCTCGGCAAAACCCTGCTCGGCCTTTTGGTAAACGCCGTAGAGCGAATTCACGAGGCAATCGCCGAACGCATAGGCGTAAACGTAAAATGGCGAATGGATGAAATGCGGAATGTAGGACCAGAAGGTCTCATAACCGTCCTTCAACGCAATCGCCGGGCCGAGCGAACGGGTCTGCACCTTCTTCCAAATGTCGCCGAGTTGCTCTGAGGTAAGTTCGCCATTGCGCCGTTCGAGGTGAACCTCGCGCTCAAACGTATAGAACGCGATCTGGCGTACCACCGTATTGATCATATCTTCGACCTTGGCCGCCAACATCGCTTTGCGCTGCTTCGGATTGGTCGTGCGATCGAGCAAGGCGCGGAAGGTTAGCATCTCGCCAAAAACAGACGCGGTTTCCGCAAGAGTGAGCGGTGTCGGCGCCATCAAAGCACCATTCGGAGCAGCGAGAACCTGATGCACGCCATGGCCCAATTCGTGCGCCAATGTCATCACATCGCGCGGTTTGCCCTGATAATTGAGCAAAACATAAGGATGGGCGGACGGCACCGTCGGATGCGCAAACGCACCTGGCGCTTTACCCGGACGCACCGGCGCATCGATCCATTTCTCATCAAAGAAACGGCGCGCAATATCGGCCATGCGTGGTGAGAAGCCGTGATAAGCGTCAAGCACCGTATTGCGCGCTTCAGTCCATGGAATGTCGCGCTGCTCCACTTTCGGCAAGGGCGCATTGCGATCCCAATGCGGCAAGGCTTCAACACCGAACCACTTGGCCTTCAAGCGGTAATAGCGATGCGACAGGCGCGGATAGGCATTTTCCACCGCGCTCACCAACGCATCCACCACCTCACGCTCGACGCGATTGGCGAGGTGGCGTGAATCCGCGACATCTTCGAAGCCGCGCCAGCGATCTGAAATTTCCTTGTCCTTGGCGAGGGTATTGGTGATGAGCGTAAAGGTCCGCAGATTCTCGCCGAAGGTTTTGGCGAGCGCTTCGGACGCCTTGCGTCGCACCTCGCCATTCGTGTCCTGCATTTTGTTGAGGATCGGCTCGAGCGTCAGTGTTTCACCATCGACATCGAAGCGCAGCGACGAGATCGTTTCATCAAACAGGCGATTCCATGCAGACCGCCCGGTCACCGATTTTTCGTGGAAAAGCTGTTCCAGCTTGTCATCGAGTTGATAGGGCTTTTCGCGGCGGATATCGATTAACCACGGCTTCCAATGGTTAAGCGGCTTGACGTCCCACAAGGCATCGATGACGGAATCGTCGATACGATTGAGTTCAAGCTGAAAGAACAGAAGATCCGAAGAGGCCGCTGTGATTTTTTCCTGCGCGTCGCCGTAGAATTTCGCGCGTTTGGGATCGGTCGTGTCGCCCGCATAGACGAGGCCCGCATAAGAAATGATTCGGCCGAGAAGATCGTCGATCTTTTCATAAGCGACGATCGCCGCAGCGAGATCGCGCGCGCCATCGACCGACTTTGCAATGGCTTCAAGCCGACCGCGCCACGTCTGGTTGAAATCCTTGCACAAGGCCGCTGCCTTCTGCAGATCCTCGGCATAGGCCGGGCTGTCCATCGACGGGTAGAGCGCCGACAGGTCCCATTCAGGCAGAACCCCAAGATCCTTTGCCGGAGCGGCAGTTGGAGCAGCAGGGGATAGGACAGAAACAACGGCGCGCATATCGATCACCTCAACGGAAAGCCTTCCCTGCATATCGGCCTCACAGGGCGGGGAGCAAGCCTCCCCAGAAAATCGACCAAAAGGGCGAAAGCGAGGCGCGTCGTTAAAGGGACGTTTACTCGGCACCAGCAGGATCGCCCCGGTTTGATACAGCTGAGTCGCCGGAGTGCCCATGCCCGCTTTGATCCTCGTCGCCGATGACGACCCCGTTCAAAGGCGGCTCCTGGAGGCCCAGATCAGGCGATTTGGCCATGACGCCATCATGGCGGAGGGCGGAGAAGCGGCATTGGCGCGGCTTCGCCAGCAAAACGCACCACGGATCGACCTTGTCCTGCTCGATCTCGTCATGCCCGACCTCGACGGCATGGGTGTGCTCGAAGCGATGCGGCGCGAAGCCATCGACTGCCCTGTTATCGTACAGACCGCCCATGGCTCGATCGATACGGTGATTTCTGCCATGCGGGCCGGTGCAACCGATTTCGTTGTGAAGCCGGTCGGACCCGAGCGCTTGCTGGTCTCCATCCGCAATGCGTTGCGCCGCGAAGCGCTCGAGGGCGAAATCCGCACATTGAGCCGCACGACACCGATGCGGCCCAGCTTCCGCGATCTGGCGCTGGCTTCCCCACTCATGGAGCGCGTCGCAAGACTTGGCGAGCGCGCCGCTAAATCCGGCATCCCGGTCCTGCTCGAAGGTGAGCCTGGGACTGGCAAGGAAGTCGTGGCCCGGGCCATTCAGGCGGCATCAGACCGTCGCGGGAAACCCTTCGTGACGGTCAATTGCGGTGCAATCCCGCCCGATCTCGTCGAAAGCGTGCTGTTTGGCCATGAGAAGGGTGCATTTACCGGTGCCTTGGAAAAACACACGGGCAAATTTCTCGACGCGCATGGCGGAACGCTTTTCCTCGACGAAATCGGCGAACTGCCACTCGATGCGCAGGTGAAACTGCTACGCGCCTTGCAGGAAGGCGAGGTCGACCCGGTCGGCAGTCGCCGACCAGTGAAAGTCGATTTCCGCCTCATCTCGGCGACTAATGCCAATCTCCTCGAACTCGTCCGGCAGGGCCGGTTCCGCGAAGATCTCTATTACCGGCTCAACGTATTCCCCATCGCCCTGCCGCCGCTACGCCAGCGGCGCGAAGAAATTCCCGTTCTGGCACAACGCTTTTTGGCACGCTTCGCAGCCGAGGAAGGCCGCCGCATCGATACCATCGGCACCGAGGCGATGGCCTGTCTGACCCGCTATAATTGGCCAGGCAATGTACGCCAACTTGAGAACGCGATTTTCCGCGCCGTCGTCCTTGCCGATAGCTCTGAACTGACGATGATCGAATTTCCGCAACTTGCCGCACACACCGACGGAATCGATGTCGTGGTGCCGCCCCTGCCTGCGGCCCGCGCCGTGCAAGGGCCGACGATACAGCCGGAATTGGAACGGATCGACCCCGGCACAATCAACCTTGTGGACGAGCGCGGCGATCTGCGAACGCTCAACCAATTGGAAGAAGACGCGATCCGCTTTGCGCTGTCCTTCTGCCGCGGCCAGATCAGCGATATGGCCCGCAAACTTGGGATTGGCCGCTCGACGCTCTATCGGCGCATGAAGGAGCTCGGCCTTGCCGAAGTGGATGCTCCCTCAGTCGCACGGCATGACGAGGCAGCGTGATGGCGCTCTTGCCCCAATCAAGCAAATCAGTTTCTTCTGAGTCCCATGGCGTTCGTCGCCATACCGAGGGTTCCATGCGTTCGTTCTGGCGTCTCCCCCTATTGGCCCTCCCGATCCTGACGATCATGGGCGTACCGCTGCGCGCGGAGATTGATGCCACCGAAAACTTTCCTCTCGTTGAACCGGCTACACCCGATTTTTCCGATGTGATTCCGCTGCCCCCCGCGCGCCCGAAGAATCTTGTTCTCGCGCCGGTTCCATTGAGTTTCCGCGAAGCCGTTCGCGCTGCCATCCTCGACCGCGCCATACAAACAAAAAATGAAGGCATCGCCACGTTTTATGTCAGCCGCGACGGTGCCCCAATATTTGTCACGCGGGACGGCATCTCGCCGAAAGGGCACGCTGTTCTGGCGCGTCTCGCTTTATCCAGCGATGACGGCCTCGATACGCCCGCTCTGAGCAAGCTCGACCCCTCCGGTGAGACCGATCCCGACAGCTTGGCGCAAGTTGAAATCGATATGGCGCAAGCCGCCATCGCCTATGCGCGTACAGCCCGCGGCGGAAGGGTTGAACCACGCAGGCTCGGCAAGCTCATTACACCCAACCTGGCTTTGCCCTCAGCCTTCGATGTGCTGGAAACGCTCGCAGCTGCTCGCGACGCCGATCGCGCACTCCTATCCTATAATCCTCCGCACGAAGGCTATCGCATGCTCCGTGCGAAGCTGGCTGAATTGCGCGAAACGACGGGCACGATCGACACATCGATAGTCACCGAAAGCAAGAAGCCCGCACCCGCGCCAATTTCCGTTGCCGATGTGCTTGCCAATATGGAGCGCTGGCGCTGGCTGCCTGCCGATCTCGGCGAACGCCATATCATCGTCAACGTACCGGAATATCGCCTGCGCCTCATCGATCAAGACCGCATCACCCACGAAGCGCGTGTCATTGTGGGCAAACCAAACACGCAAACGCCGGTGTTTTCCGACGTGATGGAACACATCATCGTCAATCCGTCTTGGAGCATACCGCCATCGATACTGCGCAACGAAATCCTCCCCAAACTCGCGCAGGACCCCGATTACGCTGCGAAGCTCGGCTATCAAGTTTATCGTTCCGGTAAATCGATTTCGGTGCGCCAGCCACCGGGGGAACGCAACGCGCTTGGCCTCGTAAAGTTTATGTTTCCGAACGAGCACGCGGTTTATCTCCACGACACGCCAAACCGCTCGCTGTTTGCGCGCGATCAGCGCGCTTTCAGCCATGGCTGCGTGCGCCTCGATCAGCCCTTCCGGCTTGCTGAAATTCTGCTTGCTGAACAAGGCTATACCGAACAGCGCCTGCGCGGCATGGTTGGCTCAGGTGAACGTATGATCAAACTTACGAAGCCTGTGCCCGTTCATCTCACTTACTTCACGCTCAAAATCGGCGAAAATGGCCAGCTCGAGCGAGTGGCCGACATCTACAATCATGATCAGGGCCTTAAGACTGCGCTCGCCACGCAGGGTCGCGCTTCTTATGCGCGCCTAGGACAGGCGCGATGAACCATGGCAGCCCTTACTTTGAAGCCCATTTCATGCGACAAGCGCCACAATGAGGCGGTGTGGTCATTTCCGGGAAAGTGGGCGCGCGCGGGGCTTAATAACGTGGCATTAACGATTATCGGCAAGGGTGGCCTCTTACAGTCCGATGCGTTTCGGAGCGACGATCCTGTCGCACGCAACGCCCAGAGTAGCGACCTTGCGTAAAAAACTGAAAATCCAATGCGCCCAGCGCTTTCTCGTTCTGGCTGGATCGGCCGTTACGCTATGGGCTTTCGGCACCTCACAAGTCGGCAACGCGATCGCAAATGGCGATACGCGAACGATTGAAATCTATCATACCCACACGCAGGAATCGCTGAACATCACCTACAAGCGCAATGGCTCCTACGATGCCGCGGCACTTGAAAAACTGAATTGGCTGATGCGCGACTGGCGCCGTGACGAGCCAACCAAAATGGACCCTCGTCTATTTGACATTGTTTGGGAAACCCATCGCGCGGTTGGCTCGCAAGAGCCTATCAATGTCGTCTCCGCCTATCGTGCACCAGAAACCAACGCCATGCTGCGCCGCCGTTCGCGCGCGGTTGCGAAACATTCGCAACACACGCAGGGCCGTGCGATGGATTTCTACCTGACCGATGTATCAATGGCAAAAGTCCGCGAAATTGCATTGAAAATGCACCGCGGCGGCGTGGGTTATTATCCGACAGCATATAATCCCTTTGTGCATCTCGATTCAGGTAGCGTACGCCATTGGCCGCGCATGACGCGCGATCAACTGACTCGCGTCTTCCCGGATGGCAAGACGGTGCATCTGCCAGCCGACGGCAAACCGATGCCGGGATACGAAATTGCGCTGGCCGATATCGAAGCCAATGGTGGGACAGTGCCCAGCGCTGGCTATAATTCCATCGACGAGGAAGGGATCACGCCAAGCGGGAAGAGCTTCTTCGCACGTCTGTTTAGCGGCGGCGAAGAGGAAGATGATGAATTGGCGCGCACGCCGCGTCGGGGTGGTCGCGCGGTTGCGGCACGCCAGCAGAACCGCACGCAAGTGGCGTCCGCCGACGCCAATGATCCGCAAAGCGACAATTTCTTTGCCCGCGTCTTCGGCGGCGGCAGCACTCAACCATCAACGACGTCTGCTACGCGCCAGACGGCGCGGGTTCAGACGGCAAGCCTGCCCTCTGAGACCGTCATCGAGCCTTCACCTCCCGTTCCCGCCGCGCGGACCGCCGCGCCGGCTCAGCCGCCAGCAGCCCCCGTGCAGCCCGCGCCTCCGATCGTCGAGCTGAAGGTGGCAAATGTACCGCTGCCGGTGGCTCGTCCTCCGGAATTCACACGGATCGCAGTTGCATCCGCAGGGCCGCAGACCGTCTGGGTCCAAGGCCCGGCAGGCAGACTTGCACCGCTACAAGGCAAGGTGGCGGATGTGCCGTTGCCACCGCAGCGGCCTGGAGATCTGCCCGGCCGCACGCAGGTCGCGGCCAATCAGGCTGCGCCAGCAGCAGCAACCGCCGCCGCTCCCGCCCTCAAGCCGCTTGAAGGCAAGCCGGCCTCCGTACCGCTGCCGCCACAGCGCCCAGCGCAATTCGCGCGCGTTGCCGATGCAGAGCCAGCAATCGTTGGCACAATCGGACGCCGTCCGCTGGCTACACCCGCCAATGCGCTCGGCTATGCATCCCAGCAAGACGTAATGCCGGCTGTTCTGCGCGGTTCGGTGGGCGCGAAACAAGAGAATGCACAGGCACCGACACTTGACC
>JAIYCE010000033.1 GCA_027488155.1 Hyphomicrobiales bacterium
CCTGCTCTGACGAGGCGATAACGCCTGGAGGAGCTGCAGTATTAATAGCAGTAACCAACTGTTCGAGATTCACGACGGCATTAAGAGAACCAACGCTAACGCCGTTAATTTTAAAGCTCGTCGCATCGGCCTGGCCGTCGATAGCCGCGAGGAAGCCCTGCGTCATGTTCAATTCGACAGAAACCTTCGTATTTGCCGATGCTGTGACCCCTGTCTTATCCGTCAGGCTGTTGATGGCTTGCGCTTTTGCCGAAGCCGATCCGTCTGCAGATGTGCCCAAACGGATACCGTTCAGCAACACAACATCTTCTTGCGTAAGCTTACCGTAGTTGGTTGCAGGTGCAGCCTGACCATCTCCGCCAAACCAGAGCACTTGCTCTCCGGACAAATTCGATGAACCCTTTGACTGGTTAAAGCCCATGAGCTTCACGTCGCCAATAGTACCAACGTTGAGATCGGCACCGTTTTCTTTATTCTTGGCTTGGATAGAAATATCCTTATTATCCATGCTCTTGAGCGAGACATAACCGCTGTAAACGCCACCCGTGCCAGTCAAACCGCCGGTGGTAATAAAACCAGCCTTGTTTGGGGCAGTACCACCGACGGTGATGTCGTTACCTGTATCATTCGAGAGTGTAATGGTTCCATCGGTATTCAGAACAGCCGTAACACCTGAAGCATCGCGATTGATATTCGAGACAAGCTCGTTGAGGCTTGATGCTGCTCCGATGGATGCTGTATTGACCGTTAGCTCGCCAGCAGCGAAAACCGTTGTTGTCGGTGCAGCACCAGTCACCGTGTTATACGCCTTTGCCGTAACGCGATGTTCTCCGACATTGAGGTTAATCGCAGTAGCAAGAGCCGACGCCGAGTTTGTAGTAACCTGTCTAAACGCCGTGTGACCGGCAGCCGTCGTATAAGCCTTCCCATTAACCAAAACAGAGCTAGCTTGGTTGGCCGATGATAGTGCCGTAGGCAAACCAACACGACCGCTTTGCAGTTCACCCTCAATAGCAAAGCCCTGGAGGCCAAGTGTTTTCGAGTCTGTTTTCTTCAGACTAACGGAAACCGTTTCACCTTGATTGGTTCCAGTCTGGAGCTGCAGCGTCTCATTCGAACCATCGAGAAGTTTAATACCGTTGAAATTCGATGTCTTCGCGACGTTGTCAACTTCCGTCACCAGCTGCGACATTTCAGCCTGAAGCGACTGACGGTTGGCCGAAGACAGCGTGCCGTTTGCAGCCTGCACTGCGAGTTCACGCATACGCTGCAGCATGTTCGAGACTTCGCCGAGAGCTGATTCCGTCGTCTGCGAGAGAGAGATACCATCATTCGCGTTGCGGATGGCGACGGCGAGACCCTTAATGTCAGCGGTCATGCGCTGGCTGATGGCGAGGCCTGCTGCGTCGTCTTTTGCGCTGTTGATGCGAAGGCCCGTCGAGAGGCGGGTCATGGAGGTATCGAGCGAACGCTGGTTGGCGGTCAAGCTCGACTGCGCCTTAAGAGCATTGATATTGGAATTAATGACAGTCATTGGATCTACTCCTGCTTGTCCCTAGCCCAGAGCTCGCTCCGGTTGGGTTTGATCGTCAGCTTTGAACTTTCCCGATCGTCCTCAACCGGAAGGCCCGGCTTCATGACTTCGTATGCTTGAAAACGGTAGGCGCAGCAGAAGCTTTAGGTGTCCGGTCAAAAATCCGCACTGTCTTAAATGTCTCTCTTGCGGGGTTGAGCCGGGGAGGGTCCAATTCGTATTTTTTCATAATTTTTTCCATTTATTTTCAATAACTTATACAATACAATGGCAATGTTAGGCTGATCTGCCTACCAGTATGTCAAACTGTCTCAAACAGCCATTCTCATCAGTAATTTGAGCCGCGACCAGTCTGATCCAGCGCGCGCTGGAGCCAGCTCGAGGCCACCTCCTTCCCAAATCGACGCGGAATGGCTAAATATATGGAACGTAATGGTGATTCCTAAGCACCAAGGCTCCGTGCTATCTTCCACCCCTATTTGAGACCGTCGCCATGCCCAAGTTTACTGTCAAATGGATCATCGAAGGTGAGATGACGGTCGAAGCCGAGCAGCTGGAGACCGCTGAGGAGCATGTCCATAAGGAACTCGTGAAGGTCCTTACAGATCCGCAGCGCTGGCCTGAAGCGCTCGGAGCGCGTTCCATCCAGGGCGCTGGCGCCCCTGCTGAAAAGTCGGAATAAAACAAATGGCGGGTCCGGCCAAACCCAAAGCCCCGCCTCCTATTGAGAAGCCAGCTCCAGCTCCGGCCAAACCGTCACGTCCCAAGCCTGAAAAGACATTGTCCCTCGACGAGGCGACACAACGTCTCGCTGCCCTCGATCTCAGCCAACTCACCGAGGAAGATCGTATCGCAGCTGTTCTTGAAATTCGCGCTCGCTTGCAGGAGCAAAAGGAGCGCGTTGAGGCACCAGCACAGGCCCTCGCGCGCCGAATTCTACTTTTGCGGCTCTGGCAGGAATTGGTGAAACTGCGCGTTGTTGACGTGCAAAGCAACCGGCAGCCCCCCTTTGAACGCATCTCAACGGAACGCCTGTTTCCCCCGGTGGAGGGCGATGAGACGGAAGCACCGCCCATAGAGGAAGATGCCGGAGCGGCGCTCGAACAGGCGCTGAAACCGCTTGACCCCAAACCCTTTGTTCCACCTCAGCCTGAAGCGGGCGAACAACTCGTAAGCGTCAAACTTCTTGAAGCTGAGATGATACGCGGCATGAAATTGCCAGCTGGCATCGTTGTCGATGTCCAAACTGAAGATGCCGATCACCTCGTTGAAAAAGGCAAGGCCGTTCGCGTCTAAGGACAGCCTTTAGTCTGTAAGGAAAACTTCTATCCAAGAAAGAGGTTGCTCTTAGACAGGAAGATCGCGCTTATGCGCGGCCTGCCTGTGCAGCATCAACGCCACGCGCATCCGAGAACAGCGACACCCATTGCACTGCCTGCTTGACGGCAGGCGCTGTAACAGGTGCTGCCTTCTTATCATCGGCTACGGCATGCTCCGCTCGTGTCGGCTTGCGCCCAGCGGCTTCCATCACGATCTTCGTGCCCATCGTAACGTCCGAAGTGGCAAACAGATTTTGACCGATAACGGCAGAGCTTCCATCTTCGGAAGCGCCACGCGAAGCATCCCGCAGATCGGCCTGCGCTGTCTCGATCGGCGCCTTCGACGGATCCTCGAAATTTTTCGAGAAGCTTGCGAGATAATGCGAAAGGGCCGCCTCGCTCATCTCAGCTATAGAGGCGGTCAATTCAGCACTGTTATTAACTCCGTGCTCGGCCTGACTAGACCGTTCGGCCTGTATCCGCTGCATCTTGACTTCTGCGATACGTGCTTCGGCCAATGTTTGCTGGGCAATCAAATCAAATTGAGGCGCCTGAGGAATATCGCCCTGAGGCGCTAACGCTGCGTCCAATGTGGAAGCATCAGGACGTTGCGTCACGACCTCCGCAGCACCAGCCAGTGGCGCTGGCACGCCAGCAAACTTCTGAGCAAAACGATTATAAATCTCGGCAAAGCTACGCGGCATACCATTGGCGAAAAATACGTTCGTGTTCGAACGCGCAGCGGCCGGCAACACTTCTGCAGCCGCTCCATTGGGATCAGCTTTCATTCCCGATAGGAAGTCCTTGGCACCACTGGCACCCAGGAAATGCGCGAGATAGAGCTCGGTGGGGCCGATATTGGCCAGACCCGATGAAGCCAACACCTTTGCGTTATCAAGCGCGAAGTGCGCCGCCATTTTGCCGGAAATCTCGACATCCGTGCGCAGGGCGAGAAGATCGGCCTTACCGGCCGCATCCAGCTTATTCTCACGCAAGGCCGCAGCCTGATCAGACAGGCCAACAGTGTCGCCATATTTCTCGACCATGCGCAGCCAGGTGCCATTTACGAACTGGAAAGGCCCAGCCGCCGAACTAGTCGCAGCCTTGGCGTTCGGATTAAGACCGCTCTCGATTTCTGCCTGTTTTAGTAGAAAATCAAAGCTGACAGGGCTCGACGCAACCGCCTTACGGAGGTTCGCCACCACCTGTTCACGCGTATAGACAACTGAAGGATCAACGATCATCTTACGTCCCTCAAAGACATTTCTGCCTACTCAGCAAGTTCCGGGCCAAGTTGCAACGTGTTGCTTGGCATAGGGGCTAAGACAGGATATTGGTTCTTTAGGAGGTGCTCAGACATGGACTTTGTCAGCTTTGTTGCTCTGGCCTTTGTCATCATCGCTGTCTGCGTGGCTATGATTTATTCCTACACGCAACAAGCCAATAGGCTCCAAGCGATCCAGGAACAATTAGCTAAAATTGAAGAGAGTAAGCCTGAACTCTTGCGTCAGGAACGCGCGCAATGGCTTGATCCATTGATTTTGCTCGAAGTTCAACTCAATCAAACTGCAAACCCAAAGCTCGATGAAGCGATGCTGGAACAGGTCCAATCCGGACGCGAAGCCGTCAAAAGTCTTAACGAGCGCCTTATGGCAAGCCGCGAATGGATGGGACCACCTTTCGATCTCGAATGGGCGGAGTATCTCGAGCGGATGCCCACCCTGAAAAAATTATACTTGGCAGCAGATTTTGTAAGCCAAGAAACACCCATTACATCAGCGCAAATAATTAAAGATTGATAGCTCGGCAATTTTTACGAAAGATGCTTGGCTTGCTTCAAGGCTAAGCATCTTCTGTTTAAGCTCCATTATAGCGCGCTGGATATCTGTATCTTGAACACTAGACAGCATAATTTCGCTGCTGTTCTTGTTAGTGTCAATAATTTCCTTCTGAGTCGACAGTGCGCCTAAGCGCGTCCCAGACACAACCCGAGCATCTACAACATGCTCAAGCGATGCAACAATGCCGCCTAACTGGGTTTTTCCGGATCTCCCCGCCCTAAGCTCGTTGATCGTTTCAGAAAGGAGTTCAAAAACAGACGTTACATTATTTCGACCAGGGACCGAAACCTGCATAAAGGTAGCCTGCCCATTGTTGCTCGAAGGACAATAAATACCGTCTGCTATTTCGACCTCTGGAATGTTTGTAT
Organism: Hyphomicrobiales bacterium; assembly: GCA_027488155.1. Taxonomy (GTDB): domain Bacteria; phylum Pseudomonadota; class Alphaproteobacteria; order Rhizobiales; family Beijerinckiaceae; genus TNE-4. The sequence goes on from JAIYCE010000033.1 coordinate 5,063, forward strand.
CTCCTAAATATTCTACACTCCCATCGTCTTTCTTTAAAAAGACATTTCCCTCGGTGCGATATCCACCAAATACTGCGCCGCCAAGATTATCCTTCGTGTTTGCTACACCAATCAGCTCGTCTCTTAAAAGGTCGATTTCAAGAGCAAGGCTTTTACGATTATCGACACTCAATGTGTCATTTGCACCCTGAATAGAAAGTTCATAAACACGTGTCAGCACATTAGCGAATTGTGCTAACGTCGCCTCTTCGGCGTTCAGGCGTTGCGTCACATTTTCAATATTGCGACCGAATTGCTCAAGACGCGATAGCTCATGCTTGTAGCGGGCCGCATCCGAAAACGCGACAGGATTCTCGCTTGGTATTTCTAATTGTTTGCCGGTTGATATTTTACTCTGCAAATTCGCTATTTTTGTTTGCAGATCAACCATGTTCTCGTTCTGGCTACGGAAAAATTGGTTTGTACTCACTTGCATGGCTAACCTCAGGAAACCTTTAGAATTGTGTCAAACATGGTACGCGCTGCCATAACCACCTGAGCAGCAGCTTGATAGGCTTGCTGATACCGGATCAGGTCAGACGCCTCCTTATCCAAGCTCACGCCCGTTTTCGAATCATACGCTGATTGCAAATCGGAGGCTGCCTTTCCTGCTATATCCATGTCGGTTGTTGCAGACTGGCTTGTATTGCCAAGCTTTGCAGATGTTGATGCGTAGATATCTTGAAAGGAACCTCGCCTATAACCAAACATATCACTATTCTGCAGCTGCGTTAGAGCAACTATGTTTCGGTTATCACCCGTCCGAGATCCATCCCACTTTATGTTGTAAAGATCCCCACTCTTCAGAGGTGATTGTAGGGTAAACGTCAGACCAAGATAATGAATAGGCTCTCCTATAACATAATCACGTAATGCAACTGTCTTACCACTCTTACTATCGATAATCGAAAGCTTCGCGTTATCATTAATTTTGACTGTAATATTACCCAATATTGGTTCTTGACGTTCCGTAGGATCAGGGAAGCGTGTTGATACTGATCGTGCGCTAGAACCTGTTTTGGCATCCACAGCTATTAATAGGTCTTCAGGAAGGCGCTCGAAAAAACGTACCGTTGACCCAATGCGTGAAACGCTGGCTTCGGCATTGGCAAATTGAGCACCTCCATCGACACTCGTGACAAGCTTGAGCTCTTTGAAACCATTTTTATTTTCGATAACAGAAACGTCTAAATCTGTACCAAAAAAGCCTAGCTTAAAGGCATTTTCGCGCTGGGCCGCCGTTTTTGGTATGATTCGGATACGAGCATCATCAGCCTCGAAGACTAGATTGCCATTGATCATTTTCCATCTTAAGCCAGAAGCATCATTGCCGGGTATTTGAGCAATAGTGATCACCTTCGGTACTGCTGTTGATGGATCTCCCAATGCTACGCGCAATTCAAGCGGTAGCTTAGAAACGATATTATTCAGATCTAATTCAGCACCTATCAATCTCGAACTCGGATTATCGGACAATCCCAGGAAAGAGCCGTTCGAAATACTAACATTAGGTATCGTTGAGCTTACCGTCTTCGGTAACGTTACAACGACACGTCCCATCTTGGATATCGTCTCATCAAATTTAACGGCTATTGTAAGGGGCGAAGGCCCATCCACTTCAAAACTGCCAGTTGAAAGCAATTGACCTTTATCATCTTTTGCATGCCGAAAAGTCACATAATTATCGATACCATCAACACTGATCGTGAAGCGATATTCTTCTTTCAGAAGCGAGAAATCAATAGAACTTCCAATCCATGCTCGTGAAGGAGATTGATCTTGTATTTCCTGGTAAAGAGCATCAACGATACCGCTTTCATCTTTCCCAACAATAGCATCGCCTGCCAAACGAATTGATTTCATACCGACGATGTCAAGTGCATAGACCCCACCTGCCGTGAGAGATCCATCACCAGCCCTAAGAAATGCGTCACGAAGCGGCTCACCTTTTGCTGAAATCATGACACTATTGGGTAAACCATCGAATGGTTCAATTTGAAGCGGCTTAGTGCTTCGATCCATTGAAATACCACGCCAGCCTGCCATGTCAGCGGAAAATAGTTCCCGTTTTTCCATGGTCAACACTTTAAGATCTGCAGCATCTTGGGGCTTTTCAATCAAAGCTTCACTAGATATCAACTCGCCATTAGCGTCATTGCCAAGCAGCACAACTGAATTGACCCGAACATGATCAAAGACCTGTGTCGCCGTATTCTTGGCGCGCAGCCCATTGATTGTTAGAGTTCCATTAGAAGACGATGCGAACACGCTTTCTGCATGGCCGCTCTTGGCAAGAGCTTCATTGATTGACGATACAATTTCCTTCAAGTCAGATGTATTTCCTTGAAGCGCAAGCGTGATATCTTGGGATGCAACGTTCGGAGTTGAAATATTTATTTTCAACTCAATATTTGTTTTGAGGCGTTTACTCGCAGCTAAGAAACTATCGATCCGGAATGAATCATTATTTTTTCCAGCTCCTGAAAAAGAAAAATCATTACCGTCTAGTGTTATAAATGTTGTTCCTCTTGCGCTTTGTCCTGTTTGAACAGACGTCACAATCCATTCTGCATTTAGTTCATCATATGAAGCTGTATAAGTTGCTTCTGGGACTTTGTTTTCAGCCCGTGATGTAACTTTTAATTTTGCGGTACCTGTATTGTTTCCCGCTGCAATAGAGAAATTTTCTGGCGAAAAATGGCCTGCCGATAGCGTTCCAATTGACGAGACAACTGCATCTTTTGTACCGGAAGGTACATAAAACGCATTTCCATCAGCGCGGAAAGCAAGGGTATCGCCAAATTGAGGGCCGAAAAGAGAAGTCATAACTGGCGGCGAAGACGGCGGAAGAATAGGCGTATCCCACTTCTTTAAATTAAGCTGCCCTGATGCTGTATTTTTGACATCGGGGTCGACATAAAGCGGCATAGAAGCTGCAATTTCGGTTGGATCGGTCGTCAGAAACTTCATACCAATTGCTGCATTCACGAGTGGCTCAGCTATGAAGACATCGCCGTCAGCCGGCACTCCTTCAAATTGGAAGGTGAGTCCTTCTAATTGTAGTGGGCCCAAGCCCTTTTCCGATGCTCCTGTCTCATTTGATCGAACAGTCCAAGCATTATCTTCTTTATTAAACCTGATTGTATACTTTGAACTCACAAGATCTGCAGCCGCATTGATCGAGACATCCACTCTCGACGAACCTCGATTAAGCGCTGCAGGCCCAGCAAAAATACTGTCGGTTGAGAAAAGTTTTTTTCCTTGGAGGCCCTTGAGATCAATACCTTGAGTATGCTGATTGTTTATGGCGCTTGCCAATCCAACAGCCAATTGATCAATACTTGCAAGAAGGCGAAGCGCTTCAGAACGGAAATCGGCCTGTCCCGCTAGCGCTCCACTGAGCACCTGGTTTGTTGCAGATCCGATACCGTAAGGGTCGTAAATATAATTGATGTTATCACCGTCAACTGCAAATCCGATGTCTTTCGATTCGTCGAATTTAACAAGTTGCGGTCCACTAGGTGAATCACCAAGAAATATTGCTACTTCACCTGAGTTTTTTTCAACGACTGTAACACTTACAAGTTTGGATATATCTTTTAGTAATTTATCACGTTGATCGAGAAGATCGTTCAGCTTTTGTGGCCCCATTCCTGAGCGGCTAATTTCACGGTTTATCGAAGCAAGCTGCTTCGTAATCGTATTAATACCTGCAATCGTTGTTTCGATTGCGGCTTCTGCGCTAGTCACCTCGGCCTTGATACTAGTTCCCGTGACCCTGAACCGTTCAGCAACGCGTTGACCTGCATCAATCATTGTTAGGCGCATTGAAGCCGATGAAGGGCTAAGCGTAAGATCTTGCATTTTTGCAAAGAAATCTTCAACTGTTGTCCCGATTGTATGCTCAGGCGCTACAATTGATTTTTCTATACGGACCAGACCTTCTGACAAAATTTGCGCTCGTGCTTCGCGCGCCATGGCTGTCCGAACTTGTGATTGTAAAAATGCATCACTCGCGCGGCGGACCAAATCAATCGCAACACCTGAACCTGAAGCTGTTATTTTGGCTGTTGGCAGCATTTGAGCTTCGCCGACGCTTGCAAGTACAACGTCACGCCGCACATAACCTTCCGTATTGGCGTTAGCTATGTTGTTGCCAGTCGTTTCTAGCAGCTTACGATATGCAGTAAGACCAGAAGAACCTATGCCAAGAATATCTGTCATTTCTTGGTTTCCTTACCGATCGACGGCGATAATTGCCGCGAGATAGATTCAGCCAAACCAAGGCGCATGTTTTTACTCATGAGCTCTGCATAGGCACTATCAAGCATTGATTGAAAAGGTTTGGCTTCTTCACTGTCGAGGAGGCCTTCCGACAATTGTGCTTCACGCATCGATTTCATGATCATCTGCAGGAAAAGGGTCTCGAAGGCCTTTGATGCCTGATCGAGGTTAGGCTTCTTTCCAGTTGCACGTGCATCATCAAGCGACATACTCGTCGCTGTCATATCCAACATGCCGCGCGAAAGAACGTCCATAATGACCTCAGATGATCACGAGTTCGGCATGAAGCGCACCGGCCTGGCGCAAAGCTTCGAGAATGGCGACAAGATCGCTCGGCGAGGCCCCAACGGCATTGATCGCATCAACAATGCTTGAGAGCGGCACATCAGGCGCAAACAAGAAGGTGCGTGCAGGTTGCTGGTCGACAGCGATTTGGCTGTCTCGCGTTACAACCGTCTGACCTCCGGGAGGAGGCCCGCCACCAGCTTCTGCATCACGACCAATAGCCGTATTTTCTTGTACGTTCACGCCAGCATTAGGCTGCGAAACATTAAGATTTTCCTTGACACGGACTGTTAGGCTACCATGTGAAACAGCTGCTGGAGTGACGCGTACACCTTCGCCAATTACGATTGTTCCCGTTCGTGAATTAACAATGACACGTGCAGGCGGCAACGACTGCCCAACCTTGATCTCTTCGATCTGCGACATGAATGCAACGCGCTTGTCTGCATCCTTTGGTGCATTGACCTTCACGGTCATGCTATCAATGGCCTGAGCAGTGCCATTACCCATCTGCCTATTAATGGCCGCTGCGACACGGTTTGCATTGGTGAAATCAGGTTGCATCAAGTTAAGCATTAAAGCAGGCGCTGTATCGAATGAATTCGGCACCATGCGCTCAACCGTGCCACCTCCTGGGATACGTCCAACAGTTGGAATATTCACAGATACTTTCGAGCCATCGGCACCTGTGATGCCAAGACCGCCGACTGCGAGATTGCCTTGCGCCATGGCATAGGTTTCATTGTCTGCGCCAACGAGTTGCGTCATCAAGAGGCTGCCACCCCGCAAACTAGTCGCTTTACCGAATGCCGAGACTGTCACATCGAGACGTTGACCCGGCTTGGCAAAGGCAGGCAATTCAGCCGTCACCATCACTGCTGCGGAATTTTTTGGGTTAATACCGGCAGCGTCGACATTAATGCCAAAGCGGGCTACGAGGCTTTGCAGTGTCTGGTTGGTAACGGGCACACTGCCATCGCCTGTTCCGTTAAGGCCGACGACAAGGCCGTAACCGACGAGTTGGTTGGGGCGAATTCCCCCAATCGTGACCATGTCCTTGATGCGATCCTGTAGATCAGGACGAGGATTGCGGGCTGCTAATTGTTGCTGCGCCAAGAGAGGTGTAGCAACAGAAGCCAAAGCGCCAAAGGCAAGAGCGATGGTACGTAAGATTGGGAGAAGCCGCATAATGTCCACTCAGATCGGGGCGACGAAGTTAAAGAATTTCCAATACCAATTCGTCA
>JAIYCE010000105.1 GCA_027488155.1 Hyphomicrobiales bacterium
CGAGATGAACAATGTTGTCGGTCAGATCATGCTCGCCATAGGTGATGTAAATCTTCTGGCCGAAGATGCGGTAAGTACCATCGGACTGCTTCTCAGCGCGCGAGCGGAGCGCCGCGAGATCGGAGCCAGCCTGCGGCTCGGTCAAATTCATCGTGCCCATCCACTCGCCGGAGACAAGTTTCGGCAGATATGTGTGTTTCAACTTGTCTGACCCATGCACATCGAGCGCCTCGATTGCTCCTGCGGTCAGAAGTGGGCCGAGGGAAAACGCCATGTTGGCGGAATTCCACATTTCGATACAGGCGGCTTGCACCAGCATCGGCAGGCCCTGCCCGCCAAAATCGACCGGTGCAGGAAGCCCATTCCAACCGGCTTCGGCCCAATCGCGATACGCCTCTTTCCAGCCGGGCGGTGTTGTAACCACACCATCCTTCAGCGTCGCCCCGGTCCGATCGCCGATGCGATTGAGCGGCGCGATCCGGTCATTGGCGAATTTGCCGGCTTCGGCAAGCACGGCCTCTGCCATACCGCCTTCAAGATCGGGTGCCAGCCCATCGGCAATCATAAGATCGAGGCCCGCCACATGGCGAAGCGTAAAAACGATGTCTTCCACCGGAGCGCGATAGGTCATGGTCCGTCCCCTAGTCCCGCTTGTTGTTGACGGCGGGTTTGCATCCTTTTAGCGGAACGGCAGTGCCGCCGGAATGTCCGCCTTGGGATTGACGGCAGGGTGGGCCAGCCCACGGCAAATGACAAGAGCCGGCAAAGAACTAACGGCAGCAAAGGACAAGAGGCGGATGGAACGCGACACGCTCAGGATCGATCCTGACGCAACGGGAATTGCCCGCGCTGCAGCGATGTTGCGCGCTGGCCAGCTCGTCGCCTTCCCGACAGAGACCGTCTACGGACTAGGTGCGGACGCTTGCCAAGGTGAGGCCGTTGCCGGGATCTACGAAGCCAAAGGCCGTCCGAGCTTCAATCCGTTGATCGCGCATGTGGCCGACTTTACTCATGCCGAAGAGATCGGCGTCTTCAACGCCGCAGCACGGACACTTGCTGAACATTTCTGGCCGGGTCCATTGACGCTCGTCGTGCCGCTCAGGCCGGGCACGCGTATCAGCGCTTTGGCCACCGCTGGCCTCGACTCGATTGCTCTGCGCGTCCCGTCACATCCCGTGGCGCGGGAAATTCTGCAGGCCGCTGGAACGCCTATCGTCGCGCCATCGGCCAATCGGTCGGGCCGTGTGAGCCCAACGGAAGCGGATCATGTCTGGGCCGATCTCAATAGGCGGATCGATGCGATCGTCGAAGGCTGGTCGACACCGGTCGGCGTGGAATCGACCATCGTGTCCTGTCTTGGCGCGGAGCCATCCTTGCTCCGCCCCGGCGGTGTGACGCGCGCTGAGATCGAAAACGTTCTGGGCCATGCGCTTGCCGATGCGCTTGCCGAGACCAGCATCGACGCCGCAAGACCGGTCGCGCCCGGTCTTTTGGAGTCCCATTATGCGCCGCGCGCCGCTGTGCGGCTGAACGCAACGGAGATCATGCCGGGGGAAGCTGCACTGCTGTTTGGGCCAGAGCCGCCGTCAGGACTCGATGCCGCAAAGGCCCATATCAATCTCAGCTATAGGGGCGATCTGCGCGAGGCCGCGGCCAATCTGTTTTCCATGTTGCGGCGGCTCGACATATCTGGCGTCACGCGGATTGCCGTCATGCCGATCCCGATCGAAGGACTCGGCGAAGCCATCGGAGACCGATTGAAGCGGGCCGCCGCGCCACGGCCATCGCAGCGCGGCTGATCTTTCCTGTTTTCCAAGCTGCAAATTCATGCTCCATTCGCGCGCATGAAATTGCAGGTGCGCAAATGAAGAGTTTTCCTTGGGACGAGTTCAGGCTCGTAAAAGCCATTGCCGATACGCGCTCTTTGCAAGGCGCCGCGGATCTTCTTGGCGTCAATCATTCAACCGTTTTCCGGCGCCTCGCCGAACTCGAAGAAAAGGCGGGTGCGCCTTTGTTTGAACGCCATCGGTCCGGCTATCAGCTCACCCCGACCGGCGAGGCCATGGCGAATGTCGCAAGCCGCATCGATTCCGACGTGTCCGATTTCATGCGTAAATTGGCGGGACAGGATTTGCGCCCGCGCGGCGAAATCCGTGTCACCACCAACGACACGCTGATGCTGTATCTGATGATCCCGGTACTGGCGCTTTTCCGGCGCGAATATCCGGACATTCGCGTCGATATCATCATGTCAAATCAGGCACTCAACCTGTCTAAACGCGACGCGGATATTGCGATCAGGGCAACCGATTCACCGCCCGACAATTTGACCGGGCGGCGTGTGTCCGATCTCGTTTGGGCGATCTATGGGCGGCGCAGCGATTGGCCGCAAAGCGGCAAGAATTTTGATGTCGATTCACCCCCGGAAGACGCGAACTGGGTTTCACTCGGCGATGGGTTTTCGCACCTCCATGCGGCGCGCTACATTCGCGATCATGTGAGACCCGAACGCATCGCGCTGACGGGGAATACGGTGCTCGGGCTTACCGAAGCGGTTGAGGCTGGAATCGGGATCGGCCCCCTGCCCTGCTTTATTGCCGATGCCAGGCCAGACCTTGTGCGGTTGTCATCCGTTGATCCGGATTTCTCCACCGGACTCTGGCTTCTCACGCATCCCGATCTGAAATCATCGCCCCGCGTGCGCGCCTTCCTTGATCTTGTAGCGGCAGAGTTGCAGAAGCTACGTCCCCGCTTGGAAGGGCGCGTGCGATCTCAGGCGTAATATCAGGCGTGGCCCGCGCTCGACGATAGTTTGCCGGGGTCAATACCGATTTTGCGGAGCGCGCGATCATATTTCGTTTCGAAATTCTGATCGAAAATTAGGCTCGCATCGGCAGGACAATTCAACCAGCCATTGTCGTGAATTTCTGCCTCGAGTTGTCCCGCCGTCCATCCGGCATAGCCCAAGGCCAGCAACGCTTCGTTTGGGCCCTTGCCGCGCGCGATGGCGCGCAGAATGTCGACAGTGGCAGTGAGGCAAACACCGTCATCGATCGACAGGGTGGAATTGTCGATCAGGAAATCGGAGGAATGCAGCACGAAGCCACGCCCGGTTTCGACAGGCCCGCCTTTCAAAACGCGCAAGCGCTCAGCCTGCATCGGCAGCATGATGTCGTCATCGCGTGGGATGATCTCAAGCTGGCGCAGAAGATCGGGAAACTCAATGTTCGCCGCGGGCTGATTCAGCACAAGGCCCATGGCACCTTCGGGCGAATGCGCGCAGAGATAGATAACAGACCGCGCAAAGCGCTCATCAGCCATGCCGGGCATAGCGATCAACAACTGGCCATCAAGATAACCGCGTGTGCGGTCTTTCGTCGGTTCCACGGGCAACACCATCGGGCTATGCTAAGGGTAAAGTGTAGAACTGCAAAGGCGACGATTTTGCGGCATATCCCCCTCAGCTTACAGGACGCGGCGTCCAGCCAACGTCTTTCCTTCAACGCCATAGCGCGCTCAATGTTCGGCGCCTTGACGCTGATCCTCGCATTAGGCCCAGCGCAAGCGCAGCGCGCACCTCAGGCCGTGACCGCTATACCTCCGGCTATGATTGCGCTTATCGACTCGGGGCAGACACAAAACGGCGCCCGCATGGCTGGGCTCAGCATCGAGCTGCAACCCGAATTCAAAACCTATTGGCGCACGCCAGGCGATTCAGGTTTGCCGCCAGTCTTCGACTGGACCAAATCGAAGAACGTCAGGCAAATCGACGTGCTCTGGCCGGTGCCGCACCGGTTTGACGATCAGGCAGGCTCATCGATTGGCTATGATGGACAGGTGGTGCTGCCCATTGCAGTCCGGATTGCCGACCCTTCGCAGGAAGCGGTCCTGACACTGACACTCAATTTCGGCGTCTGCAAAACCATCTGCATTCCGGTCAAAAGCGAAGCGATCGTGCGATTGCCCCCCGGTGAACGGTCTACGGCAGCCACCGCCACTATTGTCAAAGCAATGACGCAGGTGCCCACGCCCTCCAAGCTCGATGGCGGGTCGGTCCCCGGCATTCTCGCCGCCAAGTTGGTGAAGGACGGGATGAAGCCCGCGCTCGAAGTCGAGGCGCTCGTGCCTGCGGGCGGCAAGATCGTCGATCTTTTTGTCGAGGGGCCCGATTCCTGGTTGTTTGGTGCTTCGATTCCTGCCGCAACTGGGCCAGGACCGGCCGCAGGTGTGACCCGTATCGTCTATCGCGCGCCGCTTGAGGATGCACCGCCAGGGTTCAAAGCCGAGGGCACGCGGCTAACACTCACCTTGGCATCCGACAAGGACGCGATTGAAACGGCAGGAACGCTCGACGCGACGGGCTTGCTGCACTAAATGGCAGCAAGGCATTTGTGTCTTCAGGAGGAATTATCATGACCATCGCCGTTGGCGAAAAGCTCCCCCAGGCTACATTCCGCGTGATGACGGCGGACGGCCCGCAGCCGCGTACAACCGAAGACATCTTCAAGGGGCGCAAAGTGGTGCTCTTTGCCGTACCGGGCGCGTTTACGCCGACCTGCCAAAACAATCATCTCCCCGGCTACCTGAAGAATGCCGAGACGATTAAGGCCAAGGGTGTGGATGCAATCGCCGTCACTGGCGTGAACGATGTGTTCGTGATGAATGCGTGGTGCAAAGCAAACGACGCTGAAGGCAAGATCGAATTTCTTGCTGATGGCAATGCCGATTTTGCCAAGGCGCTTGGGCTTGCGATGGACGGTTCGGGCTTCGGCCTCGGCACGCGCTCGCAACGTTATTCGATGGTTGTCAATGATGGCGTGGTCGAAAGCATCAACATCGAAGACTCGCCGGGTAAGGCCGATGTTTCGGGTGCAGATGCTTTGATCAAGCAGCTCTGAGATTTGCCCTCAATAGCATTGAAAAAGGGGCCCGCTCGGCCCCTTTTTTGTTTGCGCCCGATCAGGCCGGTTGCGCTGCGGGCCGTTCCACCGGCGCTTCGTTGATCGGCAAATTGATCGCGGCCGATGCGATGCCGAGCGCGATCGAGAGCCACCAGACGATGGTGTAGGAGCCCGTCTGCTCATAGAGCACGCCGCCGAGAAACACGCCGAGGAAGCCGCCTAGCTGATGCGAGAAAAAGGCGAAGCCGTAGAGCATGGCGAGATAACGCGTTCCGAACATCTGCGCGACGAGGCTCGAGGTCGGCGGTACGGTCGATAGCCAGAGAAGGCCAATGCTGACCCCGAACAAGATCGCATTGGTGGGCGTCGGAGGTGCCATGATGAAAAACAGCACAGCCACCGAACGCGCCGCATAGATGAAGGACAGAATCCATTTTTTCGGCATACGGCTCGACAAATAGCCGGCGAGCAACGACCCCACTGCATTGGCAAGGCCGATAACCGCAAGCGTCCAACCAGCAATCTGCGCCGGCAGGCCGACATCCTTCATATAAGCGGGCATATGCGCGGTGATAAAGGCGAGTTGAAAGCCGCAGGTGAAAAAGCCGATCACAAGCAGCACATAGCTCGGATGGCGGAAGGCTTCACCCAAAGCCTGTCTGATCGACTGGGAAGGGCCCTCCTTACGCACCCCGCCGGTGCCGCGCGTCGCGAGCGTCAAGGACAATGGCAGAACGGCCAGCATGGTGATGCCAAAGATGAACAGCGTCTGCTGCCAGCCAACGCTATCAATCAACGCATTGCCGATGGGCGGAAACAGAAACTGACCGAAGGACCCTGCTGCCGTCCCTGCACCGAATGCGAGACCGCGCCATTTCTCCGGGAGAAGC
>JAIYCE010000081.1 GCA_027488155.1 Hyphomicrobiales bacterium
AAACATTGCCAATCTCGCACCCGTGATTGGGAACGGTATTCAGTACAATCAATGGTGGACCTGATCCTGATCGGCTTAACGCCTCATGAAAAGAGCGCCGTTTCGGCGCTCGTTTTTGATCCGCGGGCTCGCCCAAGCCACGCGGCATCCTGCTCCATGGGTGCCCTATAGTCAGGTTTGATGAAGCTAATATCATGATGCAAAAGCGGCCATCGGCACCAGCACCGGCTTGCTGACCATATCCCACCAACGCATTGCACTGCGCTATTGGCAGCGTTAAGTAATACTTTGCTTATGCTGCCGGATTGAGTGTGTTTCATGGCCGTTTTTCAGACCAATCAACCTGCCACCATGTTGGATGCCTATGGATGGTCGGGCAACATCATTGGCCGTACCTCATCGCAGATCACCGTTTCGGATGGCCAAGGCGGAACGATCAATTACACCGGTACATTTAAATATGATCGCTTCAACAATGTCACAGATGGTCTTCTGACAGGCTATACGCTGTCGGAAAACTATGTCCTAAAATATACCATCACCGATCTCGCCATACCCGGCGCATCCGCCTATACGCTCATCCAAAGCGGCGATACGCAATACACCTTGCGCGCCGTTCTGAATGGTGCGGATCGGATCATTGGATCGATCGAGAACGACGTACTCGGCGGCTTCGCTGGGAACGATACGTTGATCGGCGGGATCGGAAACGATATCTGCTATGGCGGAACGGGAAACGATATTTTTGTCTATACAGCCGGGAATGACACCTACTTTGGACAAGAAGGCGTCGATCGCGGACAATTCAATTTCAATCGCACCATAGCCTCCATCACATCCCTGGGTGGTGAGAATTATACGATCGAGTTGTCGTTCTCAGGCACGATAATTCTCTTGAATTCTCTGGAAAGGCTGGCATTTCTAGGCAATCAGATTGTCGCATTCGATTCAGGTGTCGGCCAAGATGCAGGCGAAGCCTTTCGCATGTATCAGGCAGCGTTTAATCGCACGCCTGACCCGAACGGACTCGCTGGCTGGATCAATTATCTCGATCATGGTGGCACTGAATTGAAGATGGCAGAACAATTCATTTTGAGTGACGAGTTTCAGTTCACCTATGGCAGTTTGAACAATACGGCTTTCGTACAATTGCTTTATAACAACGTCTTGCACCGCGATGGCGAGGCGAATGGCGTTCGCGGATGGGTGAATGCGCTCAACGCGGGCATGTCCCGTGCGGAGGTTCTCTACGGCTTTTCCGAATCGCGCGAGAACATCGCCAATGTCGCGCCGCTGATCGCCAACGGCATCAATTACACCGAATGGTGGCTTCCTTGATGGGCTGTTAAACGCAAATCCCACCCGTTAGAGACCGCTTGAGGCCTGCGAGACCTGCTGATGCATGGCCTGCTTGGGCTTGAAGGCCTCCTCTCCTTGCTCAGGGTCTCGCGAATGCGATGGCAAACACCATCTTTGGCCCGACCTCGCCCCGTTATTATCCCATAACCCCATAATGGTTCAACTTAAGGCTCGCAGGCTCGCTTTTTGTCCCTCCTTGCATGAAAAATGCAGCATGGAAATACAACTCGATCGGCAAGGGCAGTCGCAGAGTGCTTCAAAAAGATGAGACGAGATAATGATCAACTCATGGGCGACTAAACGACAAAATCTCGCGCGCGATGCGTGAATACCCATGAGCACAGGGCTTTTCGAGAACAGTAGAAACAATATGACCTCTACACTTTCCAACGAAATGTTTTTCGCGATCCTTGCGCTTGACGCATATAATCGCGGTTACGACGCCAAGCTGACAGACCTTTCGGATAGCCTGGGTACGCGTCTTGGCGACGCAAAAATCATCGACAGTGCTGGCGACAAGAGCGCGCAGGACATCGGCTTCTATGCCATTGCCTATGATTGGAATGGCAAGACGGTCATTTCATTTCGCGGCACTGATAATCCCAACATCCTACAAAAAGGCAATGACATCTGGAATGGATGGGTCGGCGGCGCTGACATCCTGAGCACACAGTCGGAAGCCGCGCTGAAATTCTACCAATCCGTCACCGGGCAATCGCCGTTCAAGAAGGCGGATGACATCGTCCTCACGGGTCATTCGCTCGGCGGCGGTCTGGCGGGCTATACGGCGGCACTGACTAACGGCGCGGCTTACATTTATGATCCCATGCCGTTTGCTGCGGCAAGCATCACCAAAATGATTGATGAGAACATCAAGCAGAAGCTCGGCTCGGTAGATTTCATGAGCTTTCTGCTGGGTCAAAAAATTCACCCCATACATTGATGCCGGACGCCGATCGGGTCACGACGATCGCCGTATAGGGCGAAGCGCTGGAAGTCGTTCGCCTCGCAGCACTCACCTTGGGCTCTGTTGTTGAGGCGGGCATTGCAACCGCCCTGTTGACGGCCAAGGGATATCCGCTGATCTCAATTCCCGGCGGTGTTGCCGCAGGCGTTCTGGCGGCATCCGTCGGTCTTGAAGGGGCTTCGCAAAAGCTCTTGGCTTTTGGAAAGAATCTCGGCGCAGTCGATCTTCACTCGCAAGCTCTGCTCGCCATGCTACAATACGCCAAAAACAATGGCCATCAGGATTGGCAGCGTTTTGCCGAGCCCCTGACTAACGCTTGGCTGAAGACGGAGATCGCCCAGCCAGGTGGTCTAACGAATGATCAGATGCTGCGTCAGATCGTCTACAGCGCTTTGGATTCCGGAGAGCGCCCTTATGGCTCCACCGCAATTGCCATGCTGTTCAATAATGCGAACGATTTCGGCAGCATTCTTGGCCTAAAAGGCGTGAACGCGAGCTTGGCAGACGCCAAGGTCCAATCGGCTATGGCAAAGATTTTGACTGAGTATACGGGCGATCTCGCGGCCAATCGCATCATGGAGGCGAGCTATAAGAATGGCATTCTCAATTACGATGCCCAATCGCAATCCATCGTCATGGATTTCCGCGCGCAGACATGGGATCTTGGCCTTGCCGTTTCGAATGCCATTGCCGGAAAACAGGATTTGATTGCCGGCCTAACCAAAGGCTTCCTCGCTATCGATCAGATTGCGGAAGTTGATCTGGTCGCATGCGTTGTACAAAACTCGGATGCCACCACCGCTTTGCCATTCGATCTGAGATTCGATGAATCCGCATTGTTCGTGGGAGATGGTTACAAAGACCGGATGATCGGCACGTCGGGCAATGATTTCTTCTTCATGGTCGACGAGGGCAATGAGATTGTCGATGGCCGCACAGGTTTCAACACCGTCGTCTATGCCGGCAAGAAGTCCGACTACACGATCCGGCACGAGGGCGACCAATACATTGTCACAGCGTTGAAGGCGGGTACGCAATCCATCGATACGCTCAATCACATTCAAGTCATACGGTTCGCAGACCAGACAGCGATCTCGCAGGATTCTCAGATCACCGGCATCGATGTTGTCATTGCAACTAACTCGGCGCTCTCGGATGAGATCAGCGGTCTCTACGAAGCCGTCTTCGATCGCCTGCCCGACACACAGGGATTTACGGCGTGGAGCGACTATGCACACCAATACGGTGACGATAGAGCAGCCCTTGTCCGAATCGCGAATGCCTTCCTTTCAAGCTCTGAGTTCACTGCCCAGCATCCCAATTTGAGCAATGAGCAATTCATCGATTTGCTTTACTCGGAAGGCTTCAACCGTGTCGCCGAAAGCTCATCCCGCACGGCCTGGATCAAGGCGCTCGACGATGGTCTGACGCGTGCGGAAATTCTTGCTGAATTTTCGTCGTCGGTGGAAATGGTGCGAACCATTGGCAGTCGCGCCAATGGAATTGATGGCTTCTGGACGATTTAAGCCTTTGCAGAGGCAGCATCGCAAATTGCCTCCGTGAAGACGCTGGCAAATGCGTCAGTCGAGAAACTGGCTGCACGCATTTTTGCAGCATCGGCGCGGCTTTGATGCATCTTTGGATCGTCAAGCAATAGGTTGATGGCTTGCGCCAACCCAACCGCGTCCCTTGGCGCAACGGTGATGGCCTCTATGCCATCACGCGCAACCAGTGGAACGGCCGTTTCGAGCGCGGTGTTCACAATCGGGCATCCGGCCGCCATCGCTTCCAATTGTGCGATTCCGAAAGTTTCCGCATTCGTTACCGAAGGCATAGTGTAAACCTGCGCGGCATGAAGATGCACGATCAAATCGCGTTCGCTGAGCGAGCCAGGCATGAGCACGCGGTCCTCCATTCCACCGCTTGCGATGTCGCGCGCAAGGGCCTCACGCTCGATCCCATCACCGATGATCACAATCTGGCCGTTAATAGATCGCGCCGCCTCGATCAGAACATCGTAACCCTTGTATTTGACGAGCCGCCCCACCGCTAAAACCATGCGTGGATAGGCAGTCCGCAACGCTTCAACCTTTTTTGCTTCTTCATGCGTCAGGATGAAGCGTGACAGATCGACGGGATAGGGTAGCGCTTTCAACTTGGCGCCAAACCGGTCGACCAGTTCTTGACGGTGCAGAATGCGTGGATCGGACAGCAGAATGGCACTGGCGCGGTTGAGCGTTGCCATCAAAAGCGGGCGCAGAAGACGGCCGAAGAACTTCTGCGACACGATGTCGGAATGCCAATAGACGATGAGCGGCACGCGGCGGCGCAACCCAAGCCCGAGCACGAGGTCGGCCAGCGGAAACGGCGCATGCAGAACCACGGCATCAGCGTCCCGCATTTTCTGCCACAGGCGGAAGGGGTATAGCGGTGCCAGCGGCAGTGACATCAGGTTACCGAAGGAGCGGACGCGTTCCACGCCCTCCATCCGGTTCTGTTCAGCATCGGGGTCGGTGCTACACACGAGAAGCTCATGCTCGAACAGGTCCGGGCGCACAGCCATGGCTTGCGCAATCGCATAGGGAATTCCGCCGAAGACCTCCGGAAAATAGATTTTGAAGGCGTGAAGAACGCGTTGGCGGCGCGGCTTGGCTATGGAATCGACCAACTTTGTACTCGCAGCGGCAGGGCGGCTGGCCCCGGGCTTAGACAAAGCAAGGCCTCAACACAATGGTCCAAACTGGGCCTAGTCGCTTTCGTTTAGGCCCCGGGCCTAACCTATCCCGTCCCAACGCACATAGAGGGGAGGAGTGCGCCTGACACGCTTCAGCCCTGTTCCCGTTTGCAAGGAACCAGTTTGGGCTTTATGGGTGTCGTGCGGATGAAATCCGGGGTTCCCATGAAAATCGTCGCTGTTGCACTCTACGACCTGTGCGCCGCGTATCTGGCCTTGTTCGCGGCCATCCTGATCCGGTTTTCTGGCCCTGAAGTGAGCCAGACCTTGGCGCATTTCTGGCCGTTCCTGCCCGTTTTTGGGCTGGTTGCCCTCTCTGTTTTTGCAGTTTTCTCGCTTTATCGCGGCAAATGGCGGTTGGCCTCGATCGTCGATCTTGCTCAGATCGTAAAGGCATCGACGACGCTGGCCCTGCTAGGGCTCGTGGCCGAGTATTTCTTGCTCACGTCCGGTCAGGGCATCGATCCGATCATAGGCAAGAAGCTCCTGTTCACCTATTGGATTTTCCAGATCGCAACTTTGAGCGCCGGCCGCTTCGCGCTACGCTACATCCGCTACATCAATGCCACCAAAGGGCTACGGCAAGAAGGTGTGGCCAATGTCGTCGTGCTCGCGCGCGCCTCGGAAGCTGACGCCATTCTGCGCGGTGCCGAGATCAATGCGCTGAGCCTCATCTATGTTCGTGCGATCTTGTCGCCGCTTGCAAGCGATGTGAACAAATTCGTGCGTGACATACGCATCTCCGGCGGCATTGCCGATCTCGAGCGCACGATCAACCAATTACGTAGTCGTGGTCTTGATGTAGACCGCATTTTGGTTGCTCCCTCGGTTTTACGAGACATTCCGGCAGCCGATCTATTGCAGATCACACGCCGTATCGGCGTTCCGCTGTGGCGCACACTTGATTCAGATCTCGTGTCCGATCAGGCTGCGATGGCGCCGCTCGATGAGCGCACTATTCTGTCGCGTCCGGCCCGTCGCATTGATTATGAAGCGCTGTCGGAGTTCATCAGCGGCCAAACTGCGCTCGTCGTAGGCGGGGGCGGGTCAATAGGCGCGGAGCTTGTCCGTCGTCTCGCCACTTTTTCTCCTGCTGAAATCATCATTGTCGAGAATTCCGAACCGGCGCTCGACGGCATTTTAGAAGAGTTGCGGGCCAATCATTTCGGCATTCGCACGGAAGGTATAATCGCAGACATTCGTGATCGTGAACGCATATTCGCCGTCATGACTGAGAAAAAGCCAAGCCTCGTGATCCATGCGGCGGCGCTAAAGCATGTCAATCATCTCGAGGTGAATTGGACCGAGGGCATCAAGACAAACGTCTTCGGGTCAGTCAACGTATTTGAATCAGCGATTGCTGCGGGTGTGCCGCGCGTCGTTTTCATCTCGACGGACAAGGCCGTAAAGCCAGTCTCGATTCTAGGAGCCACGAAGCGCTTCGGCGAGCTCTATGCCCGTGCTCTGGATAGCGAACAAACCGGCACACGTTTCATCGCTGTCCGTTTCGGCAATGTGCTCAATTCGTCGGGCTCGGCCGTGCCGAAATTCCGCACACAGATTGCGCGCCGCCAGCCTGTGACAGTGACTCATCCCGATATGGAGCGCTTTTTCATCTCCAATCGCGAGGCAGGAGAACTCGTCCTCACCGCAGCGTTATGTTCCTCGCGTAATGACGTGCCAGAAATTTTGGATGCCTCGCTCTATGTCCTGGATATGGGCTCCCCCGTGCGCATTCTCGATCTCGCAGAAGCGCTGATCAGGTTGGAGGGGCTTGAACCCGGCGTCGACATACCGATCAAATTCACTGGCCTGCGCCCCGGCGAGCGCCTCTTCGAAATCGTAAACGAAGACACGGAAGCCGCCCGCCCCACGCCCTATGACGGTGTCCTGGCACTCGTCGACAGCGCGCCTCATCCTGCCATTCTCCGACGGCTTCTAGAGGGGCTGCAGCAGGCGATTGCGAGCAATGATAAGGCGCAGGCAGAGACCATTCTCCAGCGCGGCGTGCCGGGCTATGTTCCGATGCGCTCCATCGGGCCTTGAACCGAGCGCGCCCTGACAGCCCCTGGAGTCCGTGATCACACAATGAAGGTCCGTCTGACGCCACAGGCGCTTGCCACCGGGCTTCTGGCCTTTGCGCCACTCGCAATGGCGTTTGTCCGCCGCTCATCGACCCTTCTCCTCGCCGCCACCGCTCTTGCAAGCATCGTCTCGGCACGCGGCCAAATCCGCGAGAACTGGCGCGCCGCCCGCTTCGATCCCGCGCTGCTGGCCGGGCTCGCCCTATTAGCGTTTTGGGCCGCCGTGACGCTGTTTTGGTCACCCTTACCGGCACGGGGCCTCAAACAGCTTGCGTTTGATTTCATGCTGCCGGTCGCCGCCGGTCTGGTTCTGTTGACGCAACCGCGTCAGGCGCCATCGGACCGCACCTTGGTATGGCTACTCGTACCGCTGGCTTTGGCTGGAGCTCTTGTCGCCGTGCAGCTCTTTTTTCAACTGCGCATCGAAGCCTTCTTCAATGCGAAAGAGAGCCATAACGAGCTCTGGCGCTTCAACATGATCGTCGTGACGCTGGCTCTGTTCCTGCCCGCTCTCATGATGGCGATGCGACGCATACCGCTGATGGCCGCCAGCACCGCGTTGCTGATTATTCTGGCTGTCACCCTGTCGCAAAGCGCCTCGGCCAAGATGGCCGTCATCGCGGGCTTGTTTGCCTATGCACTCTTCCGCACGCTGCCGCGCCGCCTGAGCCTCGTCATGACAGCTGCAATGTTGTTCGTGCTTCTGGCCTTGCAGCCTTGGCAGGGCCGTCTGATCGAACAGGGTTTTGCGGCAGCCGGAAAAACTGAAATTCTCTTTCCATCGGCGAAAGAACGGATCGTGATCTGGAAGGCAAGCGGTGCGATGGCCCTGCATGCTCTGCCATGGGGCACGGGGATGGGCAGTTCGGACGCCGTGTCCGAAACGCCCTTCGCCAAGGCGATGCCGCCGGAATTATCAATCGGTTTACGTCAGACACACGCGCATGATGCCTTCCTCAACGTGCTGATGGAATTGGGACTGCCCGGATTGATCGGCATGGGTCTTGTCGTCTTCGGCTTACTGCGTATGGCGTCGCGCCTACCAACGCTGATCTATGCACCAGCCATGTCCTTGTTGGTGCAAGTGGTCGTCATCGACCTCATCAGCCATGGGGCATGGCAAGCGTGGTGGTTTACCGCGATCATGTTAGGCGTGCTCGCCTTACGAACTTGGGCGTCGGATCAACCTCAGCCGCGCTGATCCTGCGCTGCCCAACGGATCAATCCGTCGCGCGTGGAATGAAACAGCCAAGAGCATTCGCGCCGTAAACGAATGTCATCGGATACGATGAGCGGTTCGCCGATCCGCGCCCACAAGAGCGGTTGACCAAGATTGCAGCAGAGCGCACGCACGAAAGCGGCCGGAATCGGGATGAGACGCGCGGACATACCCCAATAACTGCGCAACGCAGCAATCATCTCGCCAAGCGATAAAGGCCCCTGCTCGGCTGCGAGGAACGTGCCGCAAAGATCGCGCCGCTTCTGCAACAATGTCAGGACAAGCTCCGCCACCGTTTCGACTGATAGGAGCGAGCGTTGCGCCCTGAGCCCGCCAAATGGCAATGGCACTCCAGTTCTTGCCAAACGATAGAGGCTAGCGAGATTGCCTTTCACGCCCGGCCCATAGAGTGGAGCCAAGCGCAAACACACATGCTCGGCACAGAATTCAGCTATAGCCGCCTCTGCTGCCAGTTTCGCTTCACCATAGGGACCATCGGGTTGCGGCCGATCGTCGTCACGCAAAGGCGCGGGCGCTGTTACCCCGGCCTGGGCGCGGATTGACGAGAGAAAAACGAACCGCGCACCGGCCACAGCCGCCGCCTTGGCGAGCGCCGCCGTCGCATCGCGATTGGTACGCAAAATCATGGCAGGGTCGGCACGATCGTCATGGGCATAGGCAGCAGCGTGAACCACCGCATCGACGCCTGCACAAAGCGCGTTCCAATCAGCGGATGCGAGGTCTTCGATGAGCGCGAGTTCCATGCCCGCACGGGCTGCGATGGGTCGCCGCGCGACGGCACGCACCGTCATTCCCTCCGCCAACAGCCGGCGCAGGATAAAACCGCCGGCAAAGCCTGTTGCACCCGTTAGAAGCACGCGCATCAGCGAACCGTCCGAGCGCCACGATGGAAAATCAGAATCATGGCCCCACACACAAGGCTCGTTGCTCCCATTGCGATTGCGCCGATGCCCGCATTCTGTCCAGCCACCGCGTAGGAAACGAAAATAGCCAAGAGCGCATAACCACCTGCAACGCTCGATACGAAACGTACTGGCAAACCCTTGTCGACAGCGCGCTGATAGGCGTGCTGACGATGCGGCTGCCACACCGGCTCGCGACGCGCGAGCCGCTTCGCGAGCGTGATCGTCGCGTCGGCGAAAGGATAGAGCCACAAGAGAAAAGCTGCAGCCCACTCATGATTGAGCAGCAACAACCAGAACGCGATTGCGGTGATGAGACCGATCAGCAGACTACCCGCATCTCCGAGAAAAATTTTCGCTGGATTCCAATTCCAAAGCCCGAACCCCAGCAGTGCACCGCCGCCTGCAAGCGCCACGATCCCGAACGGTTCGCCATGCAGCACCAAGAGCAGATAGCCCGCCATCAACAGGCCCGGCGCATAGGACGCGACGATGATGCCATCGAGGCCATCCATGAAATTTGTGAGATTAACAATCCACAGAAGGCCGATGAACCCGCAGGCAACGACGACGATCCGGAAAACTGGTTCGGCAAAAGCGGGGAAAAGTACGATCAACCCCGGCGGAACCTGCGCCAGCGGCAGAAAGGGAATGAGGAGGAACAAAGACTGCGCAACGATGCGCCGCGACGCAGGGAGCGGATGAATGTCGTCGACGAAGCCGAGCGCCGCCATGCCCGCGAGTGCTGCAGTCTCGGCAAAGCTGAGCGGCTTGAACCCTATCGCCCATAGGAAGGCGAGTGCCACGACGATTCCGGCCAAGACGCCAAGCCCACCGCCCTGCGGTGTAGGTACCGTGTGGGAGGACCGGTCCGTCACCTTGGCGAGTGCAATCTGTTTCAACCAAGGCAGGATGAGCGGGATTGTCACCGCCGCAACGAAGGCGGCGATGGCCGGCACTGCAAATAGCCAAATAGCCCGCGTCATGGGCGCCCCTCTCGGTAGGGCAAGCCTGTGGCAATCCAGACGGGCTTGGCAGACATTCCGGATGCTCCACAATCGCTTGAGCGGGGGCGAAAAGACGCAATCCGTGCTTATCGCAGGTCGCGCGAAAGCCCAAGGAGAGACGCATATGGCGACGCACGATCTCAACATCCTGTTCTCGGCCATCGCGGCGCTGGCCGTCCTGCTCTACATGGCTCCCGGCGCATTACGCTTGAACCCACGGGTTCGCCGGATCACCGAGCCGGCCGCCATGGGCATTGTTGCTATCGGGATCGCCGTGGCCGCCTTGATCTGGGCGTTCGGCAACTAATGTTGCGCCCTCCGCAGTGACGCCTTAGACCGGCAATGTTCACTCGCCGGACCTACCCTCTTGAGCCAAGCCCCCTCCCCACTCCGCTCGATTGCCATCATCGGCCTTGGCTATGTCGGCCTGCCGATAGCAGCAGCCTTCGCCCGCGCCGGGATGGAGGTCACGGGGTTCGACATCGATCGAGAACGCATTGCTGAATTGCAGCAGGGTTGCGACCGCACCGGCGAACTCGATCCGCAGGAATTAAAGTCTCATCCGTTCACACTGACCGCCGATCCCGCCGCGCTGGCTAAATGCGACTTCTTCATCGTCACGGTACCCACCCCGATCGACGCAGCGCGCCGCCCTGATCTAAGCCTCGTATTGGCTGCCGCTGACACGGTGGGCCGCAGACTCAAGCGCGGCGATATCGTCGTGTTCGAATCGACCGTCTATCCCGGCGCTACGGAAGAAGAATGCGTGCCGTTGCTCGAGGCGGTCTCCGGCCTCAAAGCCGGAGTCGATTTCGGCGTCGGCTATTCGCCCGAGCGTATCAATCCCGGTGACAGGACGCATCGCTTCGAGACGATCGTGAAAGTCGTCTCCGGCAACGATGCCCAAACACTCGACACAATCGCGGCAACCTATGGTGCGGTCGTAACAGCCGGAATTCATCGCGCTGCGTCAATTAGGGTCGCCGAGGCTGCGAAAGTCATTGAGAACACGCAGCGCGACCTCAACATTGCCTTCATGAATGAATTGTCGCTGATCTTCCACCGCCTCGGCATTGATACGGGCGACGTGCTGGCAGCGGCTCGTACGAAATGGAATTTCCTGCCATTCACGCCGGGTCTCGTCGGTGGGCATTGCATAGGCGTAGATCCCTACTACCTTACCCACCGCGCCGAGAAGGCAGGTTATCATCCCGAGATCATTCTCGCCGGTCGCCGGATGAATGATGGCGTTGGTGCCCGCATCGCACGCGAATGCGTAAAAAATCTTCTTGCTCAGGGCCATGCTGGAAAACCACGCGTCATCATGCTTGGCCTCACCTTCAAGGAAGATGTGCCCGATATCCGCAATTCGAAAGCATTCGATATCGTGAGCGAGCTTCAACAATTCGGCGTCGACGTCGAAATCTGCGATCCGCTTGCAGATCCGCGCGATGCAGCCCGCCATGGCGTAAACCTGAAGGACATGAACACGCTCGCACCCGCCGATGGCCTCATTCTGGCCGTCGCTCACCGCTCCTATCGAGATGGGGGTTGGCCGCTCATTGCCAAGCTTGTCAAAGAGCGCGGGGTCGTGATGGATGTGAAGGGGCTCTTGCCACGCGAGACAAAGCCCTCTGGCCTCACGCTTTGGCGCCTGTAATCAAGAGGCAAACGCGATGACCGATCCGAGCGCCCATCCCATCCTCGTAACAGGTGCCGCCGGCTTCATCGGATTCCATCTTTCGCGCCGTTTGCTTGATCAAGGTTACCGCGTCAGCGGCTTCGACAACCTTAACGATTATTACGACCCGCGCCTGAAGGAAGCGCGCCTCGCAGTACTGAAAAAGGATCGTAACTTCACCTTCGTCAAAGGCGACCTCGCCGACGCAGCAGCAATGAAAACCCTGTTCGATGAAGGTCGTTTCCGATATGTCGCCCATCTTGGCGCGCAGGCAGGCGTTCGCTATTCACTGATTAATCCCGCCGCCTATGGTCAGTCGAACCTGACCGGCTTTCTCAACATTCTTGAAATGAGCCGGCAAAACGAGATTGAACACCTGGTCTATGCGTCGTCCTCATCGGTTTATGGCGCAAATGGTAAAGTGCCGTTTTCTGTCGAGGATTCGACCGATCACCCACTCTCCCTGTACGCAGCTACAAAAAAAGCGAATGAGGCGATGGCCCATGCTTATGCCAACATGTTTGGCCTCAAGAGCACGGGCTTACGTTTTTTCAGCGTTTATGGCCCTTGGGGCCGTCCCGATATGGCGATGTGGTTATTCACGGACGCAATCCTACACGGCAAGCCACTCCGTTTATTCAACAACGGCCACATGAAGCGCGACTTCACTTATGTCGACGATATTGTCGAAGCAATCAGCCGCCTGATTTTCTTGCCCGCTGCGCCCGATCCGGATTGGTCTGCAATGAAGCCTAACGTATCGACAAGCAGCGCGCCCCATCGCCTTTACAATATCGGCAACCACACGCCAGTCGCAGTCGATGAGTTAGTCCGGCTTATTGAAAAGACAATCGGAAAAAAAGCCATCATTGAGAACGCGCCAATGCAGCCCGGTGACGTTTATGAAACCTGTGCCGATGTGACCGCGCTCATGGCCGCGACTGGCTTCAGCCCAGACACGCCTATCGAAAAAGGCGTTACCGCCTTTGTCGCATGGTACCGCAAATGGCTTGCAGGCAATCCGGCCTGACCAGCAAGGCGACCAATTTAGTTGTTTTTCTGGCCAATACGGCTCAGCGCATTAGCAGCACTCCAGATTGCATAACTTTGCTGTTCGGCTTGGTACCGAGCTGTCCGATCAGCCTGCTGAAATTGGCGGCACTGCACATAGTCAGGACTGCCTTTCTGCAATCCGTAGCCTTGGCAGATCGCGTCATCCTGCTGCGCCAATTCTTCGGTTGTCTGGCATCCGGATAACAACAGAGCACTCAACACGGTCAGTAGAGCTGCCGTTTTCTTCATCTTTCGCCTCCAATGCAACAAACTACAAAGCGTTCAAACGGCCAAACGCCGACCATCGTAACGGTCGGCAATGCGCGCCAATCCCAACAGCAATTCCTCGCGGATCGGTGATAATTTTTGTCCCGATTGCACGATGATTTCGGCGGCAATTTCAACTTTCGCTGCGCTGTTGGAGAGGTCTGAAAGATAAACAGACGCACTTTCTGGATCGACGGTGCTATGCGAACCAAGAAAGCTGCGCATCTCGTTCAAAAGCTTTTCAAGGTTCTCAACAGGCATATCATAGGGCAAATTCAACGATAGCCGCACGATGCTGCGATCGCCGCGACTGAGATTGATGATTTTCATCTTCGCGAAATCGGCATTCGTGACGGTGATCAGCGTCTTGTCGCGCGTACGAATGCGCGTCGAGCGTAAACCGATTTCTTCGACGACGCCGCGATGGGAATCGAATTCACACCAATCACCAACACGCACAGGCCGATCGAGATAAAGCATTACGCCACCGATAAGATTTTCAATCGTAGGTTGGGCTGCCAGTGCGATGGCAAGGCCGCCAATCCCCAGACCGGCAATAATGCCCATCAAAGGTACACCCAACTGGCTTAGCCCTTGCGCCAAAATCGCAAGTGCAATCATGAACCCGGTGACTCTGATCAATGTACGGGCGAGCGACGCATCAATCGAGAAGCGGCTCTGCCCCTTCATCCACAGATGCGCAAGCTCTGCAATGCGCATGGAGGCTGCCATTACTAACCAGGCTCGTGCAATATAGGAGATTGCCATCGCCGTCAGATCAAAAATGTCGTATAAATTTCCAATAATATTGGCTTCATTCAACAACCAAACGAACGTATCCGCAGCGGCCCATATCGAAGCAGGAAAAAGGACCGCACCCATCACCGAAAGAATGGGTGAAAGCGATTTTTCAAGCCAGCGTGCTAGCAGCCTTACCATCTGAACGGCAACACCCAGCAAAAGTGCCGACAAAAGCATCGCGACCCATTGCCATCCAGCCTGGTGACCGATCGTGATTCGTCCAAACGTGAAAAAGCGCTTCTGGACTTGATGGAACCATGCGGGTGGAATAAGCCCGCCAGGACTCCGCGCGTAATATTGGTAATAATCGAGATCTGATCCGCTCAACGAGGGAAGCGACTTAATTTTTTGATAGAACTCCGGTAGGCGTGCGATCGTATCGGGCGAAAACACATAATCGCCAGCACGCGGCCCCTCTGTCATTTTGACGAGGCGGATTTCAGTACCCGGAATTATCCAGCTCGCGAGCTTGTCATCACCAGGTATCTGATCGCTTGGCGGCACAGGCACGCGATCGAGAATTTCATTCAAGAGTAAAACGGCTTCGATTTTTTTACGCTCATATACGGCTGGCAAAATGCCGGTGAGGTCCAACGTACGCGCCGCCCGTTCGATCTCCACATCGGCCTGATGCGCATCCTTGTAAGTTTCGGGCGTCCAAGTGAACCGGTTTGACGTCCTGATTTCATTCGCTGCGTCCCAAGACACAGTCTCGGCAGCTTGGGAGTGCTTGCGGAACGTTTCGAGTGCCGCCCGCGGAGAGGACGTGTCTGGCGGTGCCAGAGGCCCGCCCTTTGATGACGGTTCGAGCGTGGTACTGACCAAGGCTAAAGCCGCCAGTCCGATCACGATCATGGTCAAAAAACGAAGCACTGCCTATCCCTCCGGGTTTGCGGACAAGTCTGACCACAAGGAGGGTATTAAGATCAAGAATTCCTCATGTGAAACTCAGTTTCAAGCTTGAAACAGGATACGATCTACACTTTAATGAATGCCATTCAGTCCACCCGACTGTGGAGTTTCCGATGCGTTCCTACCGGCCTGTAAATGCCGCCCTTCGCGTGCTTGACGTCCTGCAGGCCGTGAACCGCCTCGAAGCGGCTAATGTCAGCCGAATCGCCCGGATGACAGGCTTGAGTTCGGCAACCGTTGTGCGGATGCTTGAAACGCTGGTGGAAGGCGGTTTTGTGATTCGTAGCACAGATCGACCGGTTTACTACCCGACTGAGCGGACGATCGCCCTGAGCGAAGGGTTCATGCGTCGCTCAGATCAGTTCAGCGCCATGGTGGCGGCGGAATAAATCCGCTTGAAACGTCAATCCGACTTGCCGGTTTTGGGGTAAGGGCGGCGCAGCTCTAAGATTGCCCGTCAGACCGCCTTAGTCCTGTCGCCCCCAGGCACAAGCGCCGCATACAGCAGATCGCAATTCGACCAATCCGGTGCTGACATGGCACGCGATTTGCTGCGCGGTCGGCCAAAAGGCGACTTCATTGACCGATTTTGCTACGACCATCATCGCCCGCCTGACCTCAGCCTCCACGGACCGGGCCGCATTCTCGCGCCAATGCGTCAGCGAGTTCGATCGCAATGAGGATGGCACAGTCGGCGCAGCCGAATTCCAACACGTTTTTGCAGCCTTGCAACGGATCGACGAAATGGCAGGCGGCACGTCGTCGTCCTTCGTATCGGCAGGCTGCCGCCCGACCCTATTCGGCTGCACGCTGTTTCCAACCTATTCAAACGCCTATGCCGCCAGCGCCTATCAGGCCACGGCCATGCTCGACCGCTTCGATCATGATGGCGACAATGTCGTCACCCTCGATGAATTGGCCGCCGACCCCAGCCCAGAAGCACCCGAAACCGATGCAATTGAAACGGTGGAGCCCAACCCAACGGACGGCACCACGACGCCGCCGCCCGCCCAAGAGGTTCCCCCAGTCGCGCCATCGACGCCGGAGGAACGCGCCGCTGTTCTACTTGCGGCGTACGACACAAACAGCAAGGGCTACATCACGATTGAGGATGTCGTGAACGCGTGGCTGAAGGATCCATCCCTCGGCGATATTGCCAATGCAGGGACAGCGATCGAGGCGTGGGATACGAATGGAGACGGTAAGGTCTCGCATAACGACATGGTTTCTGCCTATCGCTTGATGGATGCGGCCGACACAGTACTAGCAGCGTTAGGCGATGCCGCGACCGGGCGCATCGCGCTTGGCGCGATGAGCGACGTCACATTATTGCAAGTTGAATTGACCCGCGATCAACTCGCAAAGTGGGACAGGGATAGCGATGGTGCGGTGGATCGCACCGAACTCATCGACGGCCTTAAACTTCTGCAGCTTGCCGCAAGTGCCGAGGCCGAGCAGCAAGCGTTCGAAGCGATGGTCACCCATTTTGATGCCAATCAGGATGGCGCTATCAACGCCGATGAATTCATGAATACCATGGGCAGCACTGTCCTCGATGGGACAGATCAGCAAGCGACATTTGCGGCGTGGGATAGCAATGGCAATGGCGCCATTGATGCAACAGAATTGCAGACAGGCTTCAACGCAATCAAAGATGCTGAGGCCACCATAGCCGCTTACGACTTAGCTGGTAAGGGCTATTTCGATTTAGCCGATCTGCAACGCGTAATCGAACAGAATGGCCAAGCTGAAGGCCAAGCAAATGCGTCAGATATCATACTGGCATGGGACCGTGATGGCGACGGAAAAGTCAGCGTGCAAGATGTGCTGACGATGAAGCAGGCCATGGTAGCTGTGCATCAAAACGCTGAAACACCGTTCTGATTGCCGGGCTCATCACGCCGCTTTTTCAAAGCGCTCAGTCGCTAACCGGGCTACGGCAATCATACGCTGCAATCTCTCGGCCGCCTCATCCGCCGAAGCCGCTTGTAACTCAAAAGCAAGGCGAAACAATTCCTCGGCCATGTCGAGGAGCGCGAGGTTACGCTTTTCAAAATCGATCCGGAACGTATTAAACATGACGAGAGCGAGCTGGTGCGCATCACCGCTGGAGAGAACGTCCGAATGATCGCTCGCCGGCCGCATATCTGAGCTCCAAAACTTAACTATCCAAATTTCGTTGGAAGAGTGGTGATTCGTCAAGAGTCAACTTGCCAACAGAAACAAGGAACAAGCATTTTCTATTTCAAATTGAATCTTTAAGTCAGAACAACCAATGGCTGATTAACCACGGAACCCTGCTGGCATGAATAGATCAGTTAGAGGCCTGATCGCTATGCGCTCCGGCCTATTGTGCCGGCGCAAGCCAGCTGGCTCATGGGAATGCGTAAATTGGCCTGTTAGCGCGCCTACTGGATCTGTTGCTGACTTTATTGGACGGACTGTTGCCGTCCTCGCCACTTTGAAGCGCACGCCTCATAGCATCGATCAGCAAAACCAGCGGCGGTGCCGCGGATGGAGACAGGCAGACCTGGCCGGTTCCTGTGCCAGCCTTGCGATCTGGCGATCAAAAAACAGCAAAAATCAGATAGCCGTTGGAAACGCTCCGGCAGGCCGTTCGTTATAGGAAGAGACAACACTAGTAGGAGCGTAAACCATGTCAGACGGACCCAACGCGATACCATGGGCTGATCGCGTGAAGTTCATCGTATTGATCGTAACCTTCATGGCGGCAAGCCTGCTGATGGCTTTACATCTTCCAACGTAAGCAGACTGTGTGCCGCTGTTACCTGTCCTGAAAGAATTGCAAGGCGGGATGGAGCAGCTTCAGGCCATCTGGCGTAAGCCAGTCGCAGGACTGATGGCAATCCGAAAAACCGTTACGTTGGGCGCGCACCGGAATGAGACAGCCGCCTCTCGCGGTTCAAGTAAAAGTGCGTCACCATCCCCGAGGGATTGAGCGCCAGCCATGGCACCGCCGCCACGCACCAGAACCAAGAGTGTGGCCTCGCCGGACAGGAGCACAATGTCAGAGCCTGCAAAACGCTCTACGACGGCTCGGCATACGCCCCGCCGCGTCATGACGTTGAGATCGAGGATCGAGCCTGCATCGAGCCGGGACTGCACCGCGACATCGCCAGGGAATGCCAGCGGCTGCGAAATTGCCGTTAGGTGATGTGTGCCCATGCCCACAACATCCAAAGTCATGCCCGTGCCTTCGAGCAAAGTCAGCGAACGGTCTATGCCAGGGAAAATCGAGAACGGACCATCAGAAACGACACGCGCCATCGACACGCGCCAATCGAAATCATCCATGCTGGCGCCGGGTGGCGAAACCACGATCTCCGTCGTCTCCCCACCTCCATTTTTCCATGGCATAGTTCGGAAATCGGTGGAGCGAAGGATCTGCATCAGGTCAGACTCGGCAGATTGAGGCCGTGCTCGCGCGCGCATTCTTTGGCGAGGTCATAGCCTGCATCGGCATGACGCATCACGCCTGTCGCAGGATCGTTCCACAACACGCGCTCAAGACGACGCGCGGCGTCTTGCGTACCATCGCACACGATGACCATGCCGGAATGCTGCGAGAAGCCCATCCCGACGCCGCCGCCATGATGCAGCGACACCCATGTCGCGCCCGACGCGCAATTCAAGAGCGCATTGAGCAAAGGCCAATCCGACACGGCATCCGAACCATCCATCATGCCTTCCGTTTCGCGGTTCGGCGAAGCCACCGAACCGGAATCGAGATGATCTCGACCAATGACGATGGGCGCTTTCAACTCGCCCTTCGCGACCATTTCGTTGAATGCCAAACCCAGGCGATGCCGATCGCCGAGACCAACCCAGCAAATACGCGCTGGCAACCCTTGGAATTTGATCCGCTTCTGCGCCATGTCGAGCCAATGGTGGAGATGCTTATTATCCGGCAGCATCTCCTTCACCTTCGCATCGGTGCGGTAGATGTCTTCGGGATCACCTGAGAGGGCAGCCCAACGGAACGGCCCGACCCCGCGGCAAAACAGCGGACGAATATAGGCAGGCACAAAGCCCGGAAAATCAAACGCGTTTGCCACGCCTTCTTCCAACGCCATTTGGCGGATATTATTGCCGTAATCGACGGTCGGTACGCCCATCTTGTGGAAATCGAGCATGGCACGAACATGTTCAGCCATGGATTTCTTCGCCGCTTTTGTGACGCCCTGCGGATCGCTTTCGCGCTTGGATTCCCATTCGGCCAAACTCCAGCCTTTCGGCAAATAGCCATTAACCGGATCATGCGCTGAAGTCTGGTCCGTTACACAATCAGGCCTAATGCCGCGCCGGACGAGTTCTGGGAAAATGTCGGCAGCATTACCAAGCAGAGCCACGGAAACGGGCTTTTTCTCTTTGCAAGATTTATCGATGATCGCGAGCGCCTCATCGAGATCTTTCGCTTGCAAATCCACATAGCCGGTCCGCAACCGCATTTCGATACGGCTCGGCTGACATTCGACAGCAAGGCAGGATGCGCCAGCCATGGTGGCTGCCAAAGTCTGCGCGCCGCCCATACCGCCAAGTCCCGCTGTCAAAATCCAACGACCAGAAAGATCGCCATGATAGTGATGACGTCCCATCTCAACGAAGGTTTCGTACGTCCCCTGCACAATGCCCTGCGAGCCGATATAGATCCACGATCCCGCCGTCATCTGGCCGTACATCATCAGGCCCTTGCGATCGAGCGCATTGAAATGCTCCCAATTCGCCCAATGCGGCACGAGGTTAGAATTGGCGATCAGGACGCGTGGCGCATCCGCATGCGTCTTGAACACGCCAACCGGCTTGCCTGATTGGACGAGCAGTGTCTCGTCGTTTTCGAGCTTGCGCAGCGCGGCAACAATGCGATCGAAACTTTCCCAATCGCGCGCCGCCCGGCCAATACCGCCATAGACGACAAGCTCTCCCGGTTTTTCGGCCACGCCGGGATCGAGATTGTTCATCAACATGCGCAGCGGCGCTTCAGTCAGCCAGCTCTTGGCGGTGATGTCTGTTCCATGCGGCGCGCGGATCATGCGCTGATTATCGATGCGGGTCATAATAGCCTCACGATTGGGCGCGCGCGAACTCGCGGCAGGTTTCGAGAATCTTCGTCAGCGTGGCGCGGACCAGCGCTGCATAGTCTTCGCTGTAAGGCGTTGGCCAATTGCTTTCATCGACTGGGCCCAGCGGCTCATCAATATAGGCGCGGCAGGCCAGCTCCATCTGCACAGCGTGAACGCCCTGATTGGGATGTCCATATTGCCGCGTGATGTAACCGCCCTTAAACCGACCATTGACGACATGGGTGAGACCACTCGCTGCGCACAGAGCCGCGATGCGCTCTGCCAGACGGGTGTCGCACGATTTACCTTCGTTCGTGCCGATGTTGAAATGCGGCAACGTGCCCTCGAAGAGATCGGGTATGATTGAGCGGATCGAATGGCAATCGTAAAGCGCGATGGCCCGACAGGATTGACGCAGCCGATCAATCTCGGCTTTGAGCGCAGCATGATAGGGATCGAAATAAAGCGCGCGACGCCGTGCAATTTCAGTCTCATCCGGCCCTTTGCCATCCTTATAAAGTGGCTCATTGTCGAATGTTGTTGCCGGACATAAACCCGTGGTGAACTGCCCCGGATAGAGCGATACACCCGCCGGGTCGCGATTAACGTCAATGACCGTGCGCGAGATGCGCGTGCGCACGATCGTGGCATCGAGTGCCGTGGCAAAATCATAGAGTTTCTCAATCCACCAATCGCAATCCTTGCGTGCGCGCCACAGCGAGACGAGCGAGGGTTGAAACTCATCCGGGATGTCGATCCCCGTGTGCGGCAGACTGACGAGCAAAGGTGCCTGACCACGCCGAATTTCGAGCCAATCGGGATACTCACTCATGGTCAACCTCACGCGAGAGAAAGGGTAACGCCAGCTTGCGCAGCGAGATCGCCTGAAACGATCCACTCAAAAGCGGTTTGCATTTCGGGTGCAAAATACCGGTCATCATCGAGATGGGGCACGGCAGAACGGATCAGGTGCCGCGCCTTCTCAAGGGGCGGGCTTGACGACAGCGGCGCATGAAAATCGCAGCCTTGGGCGGCAGCCAAGGCTTCAATGGCGACGACATGGGCTGCGTTGCGCGCCATCGTCAACAGACGACGCGCGCCATGGGTCGCCATCGAGACGTGATCTTCCTGATTGGCTGACGTTGGAATGGAATCGACACTCGCCGGATGCGCCATCTGCTTGTTTTCGGAAACGAGCGCGGCCGCCGTAACCTGCGGGATCATGAAGCCGGAATTGAGACCGGGCTTCGGCGTGAGAAACGCCGGCAGGCCTGACAAAGCGGGGTCAACAAGCATGGCGATACGGCGCTCGGTGAGCGAGCCGATTTCGCAAATCGCCATCGCAATCATGTCCGCCGCGAAGGCGACCGGTTCGGCGTGGAAATTACCACCTGAAATGACCTCGCCTTCGACGGAAAAAACGAGCGGATTGTCCGATACGCCATTCGCTTCGATCGTCAACGTATCGGCTGCCTGTTGCAACAGGTCGAAACAAGCGCCCATCACCTGCGGCTGGCATCGCAGACAATAGGGATCTTGCACGCGCTCATCGCCTTCGAGATGAGAGGCACGGATTACGCTACCCTGCATCAACGCCCGCAGTTCGGCAGCGACGGCGATCTGTCCCTTGTGCCGCCGCACTGCGTGGATACGCGGATCGAACGGGCCATCCGAACCTCGCGCTGCATCGGTCGAGAGCGCACCCGTGACGAGCGCGGCTCGAAACACCGTCTCTGCTTCGAACAAGCCTGCAAGCGCCAGAGCGGTTGAAATCTGCGTGCCGTTGAGAAGGGCGAGACCTTCCTTTGGACCCAATACTAACGGCGTCAATTCGGCTTCGGCGAGTGCGCGCTCAGCATCGATTATGGTTTCGCCACGATGAAATGAGCCAACGCCCATAAGAGCAGCTGTCATATGAGCGAGCGGTGCAAGATCACCTGATGCACCGACAGACCCTTGCCCGGGAATGACAGGAACGAGATCTTTCTGCAGGCATGAGGCGAGATGATCGAGCGTGGCAAGCCGGATACCAGACGCGCCTTGCGCAAGGCTCGCCAGTTTCAGCACCATGGCCAAACGCACAACCGCTTTCGGCAGGGGTGCGCCAACGCCCGCCGCATGGGAAAGCACGATGTTGCGTTGGAGCTTGGCAAGATCTTCCGTCCCGATCCGCACATGCGCCAGCTTACCGAAACCAGTGTTGATTCCGTAGACCGCATCGCCCTTGGCAATGATGGCCGCGACGGTGCGCGCACTCGCCTCGACAGCAGGTCGTGTTGCCGGATCGAGTTGAACCGATGCACCACGATAGATGGCGCGCCAATCGGCCAAGGTCACATGGCCAGGTCGCAACAGCACTGAAGCGCTCATCGTCCCATCCTCACGCGCGCATGGAGCGGATTGAAACCAATCCGATAAACAAGCTCGGCGGGCCGCACCACATCCCAGATCGCGAGATCGCACTGCTTACCAGCTTCCAGCGTACCGATGCGATCGACAAGGCCGAGCGCACGCGCCGCTTCGCGCGTGACGCCTGCAATGCATTCATCAACCGTCAGGCGGAACAAGGTTGCGGCCATGTTCATCGTCATCAGCAGGGATGTGAGCGGCGACGTGCCGGGATTACTGTCTGTAGCGATGGCAATATAGGCACCATGCTTGCGTAACGCCTCGACCGGCGGTTTATGCGTTTCGCGCAACATGTAGAAAGCGCCGGGCAAGAGAACGGCCACGGTTCCCGCCCGTGCCAACGCCTGTGCGCCAGCCTCATCCGTATGTTCGAGATGATCGGCGGACAAAGCGTTGAAACGCGCCGCCAGCGCAGCACCATGCAAATTCGACAATTGATCGGCGTGGAGTTTTACCGGCAAGCCAAGCGCCTTGGCGCGCTGAAAGACACGTTCAGTCTGCGCAATCGAGAACGCAATACCCTCGCAGAACGCATCCACTGCATCGGCGAGATGCAAGCGCGCAATCGCCGGCATCATCTCATCGCAAACGCGCGCGATATAAGCGTCCTTATCGCCTTGGGCTTCTGGCGGCAGCGCATGCGCCCCCAGAAACGTCGTCACGATTCCGACATCCCGCTCATGCGCGAGCCCACGCGCAACGCGCAGACACTTCATTTCGCTGTCTATATCAAGCCCATAACCCGATTTGATCTCGACGGTAGTGACGCCTTCGGCGATCAAATGATCAAGTCTGCGCAAGGCAGAGCGGTTCAAGTCTGCTTCGCTTGCCGCGCGTGTGGCACGCACGGAGGACACAATGCCGCCCCCCGCACGCGCAATCTCTTCATAGCTTGCGCCCGCAAGGCGCATTTCGAATTCCTGCGCACGGTCGCCGCCATAGACAAGATGCGTGTGGCAATCGACGAGACCGGGGGTGATCAGCCGCCCTTCACAGTCAACGACGCGCGCGCTACCCACATATGGCATATCCGCTTCGGGGCCGGCATACACGATCTGTCCGCTCTCACAGACAATCGCGCCTTTAGCGACAATACCAAGCCCTTCCGCATCGGACGCGAGCGTCGCCAATTGGGCATTTCTCCACACAATGTCGGCCATGGGCGCCCCCTCTTTTGTATAGACATATCAGAACGGCGAAGGCCGTAAAGGTGCATCAGCAAGCTCTGCGACCATCACGCACACGCTCTCCCCCATTTTTTGTCTATACATAATTGCAAGGCCGAAATGGCCCTGTAAGATGGGCGATCTGACAAGGCGGAGCAGCCTATGGCCGATGGCGCTTACCGATTCGAATATGCGTTTCTGCCCGGCGGCTGGCAGACTGATGTGCGCGTGACAATCGCCGATGGCAAGGTGACAGCTTTGGGTGGCGATGGTCCCTCAACGCCAGTCAAAGGTGCCGCCCTTCCAGGCCTGCCCAATCTGCACAGCCACACGTTTCAACGCGGCATGGCCGGCCTCGCCGAGCGTCGCGGTCCCGCAAGCGATTCCTTCTGGACGTGGCGCGAAGTGATGTATCGCTTCTTGGGCGCACTCACGCCGGACGACGTCGAAGCGATTGCCGCGATGGCGATGGTCGAGATGCTCGAAGGCGGCTTCACGTCGCTGGCAGAGTTTCATTATCTACACCATGCCGCGGACGGCACAGCCTATAACGACCCTGCCGAACTGTCGGGGCGCATCGTTGCTGCAGCGCACGAAACGGGCATCGGTCTCACGCTTCTCCCTGTCTTTTATGCGCAAGGCGGCTTCGGCGGCCAGCAGACACAGCCCGGACAGCGCCGCTTTTTCAGCCGCGATGCCGATGCCTTTGCCCGTCTGCAGGAGGCGGCGCGCCGTCACACGGCAGCGCATGGCATGATGTTGGGTGGCGCTCCGCACAGTCTGCGTGCCGTCACACCGGATCAGTTGGCCACTTTTCTGGCAGCGAGCCCGGACGGACCTATCCACATCCATGTCGCCGAGCAGATGCGCGAAGTGGACGATTGCCTCGCTTGGTCGGGACAGCGGCCTGTACGCTGGCTTCTCGACCATGCGCCGGTGGACAGCCGCTGGTGCCTCATCCACGCCACGCATATGGACGCGGGCGAAGTGAGCGACATGGCCAAGACGGGCGGAGTCGCGGGCCTTTGCCCGATCACTGAGGCCAATCTAGGCGATGGTATTTTTGCGGGCGTCGAATTCCGAGATCATGGCGGCCTTTATGGCGTCGGCTCGGATTCGAATGTTGAGATCGATGCGGCAGGTGAATTGCGCCTGTTCGAATACGGCCAGCGACTCCTCCATCGCGGTCGCAATTTAATGTCGGGCACCGAAGGATCTTCAACCGGTGAAGCGCTCTATCGTGCGGCACTGACTGGCGGCGCACAGGCGCTCGGCCAACCGCTGGGCGCGATCGCGCAGGGCCAACGGGCCGATTTCGTTGTGCTCGATACCGACCATCCTGCCTTTGGGCCGAAGCCGGAATACTGGCTCGACAGCTACATTTTCAACGCCGGGCGCAACGCCATCAAGACCGTTATAGCAGGCGGTATTATTCAAGTTGACCATGGACGCCATAAATCCCGCGACAGGGTTGCGGCGCGCTTCCGCCAGACCTTGAACCGGGTGTTGTAATGGCAAGCGCTGCCACCAAGCCTATTGCGAAGAAGGCAGCGGCACCGCCAGCGCGAACGCGTGGGCAAAGCCTCAATCAGACCATACGCAACGACATCGAACACAAGATCATGAGTGGCGAATGGCCACCCGGTTTCCGCCTGCCTTTCGAGCACGAGATGATGGAGCATTATGGCTGCTCCCGCATGACGGTGAACAAAGCGCTGACAGCCCTTTCGGCACAAGGGCTCATCATGCGCCGCCGCCGCGCTGGATCCGTTGTTGCTGCGCCGAGTGCAGATCGCGCCGTCCTGCAAATCGTCGATTTTGCCGCAGAGGCGCAACGCTCAGGCAAACTCTATCGGCACGACATGATGGAACGCCGCATCGAGACAATCGACGCGGCCATGGCCCGCCGCACAGGATTGAAGCCAGGCGCCCGCGTACTGTATGCGGCCACGCGCCATGTCGTTGACGGCGTGATTGAAGCTTACGAAGAACGCATCGTGAATTTGGCGGCCGTGCCGCAAGCCAAACGGGAAGCATTCGCCGATATGCCGATTGGAACCTGGTTGCTGCAGCGCGTACCTTGGAGCGATGCCGAACACATCATTGGTGCCATCAATGCCGATGCACGCCTCGCCCGCCGCCTCGGTATAGAACGCAATGCCGCCTGCCTGATGCTTGAACGCCGAACTTGGCAAAACGCGATTTTTCTGACCGAGGCGCGGCTCTACTATCCAGGAACCGGCCACCGCCTCGTCGGCCGCTTCTCGCCCACCGGCAACCCGGCTTTCGGACTTGCCGTCGGCACAGACATCGGGCGAAGTTGAAAGACTTGGACAAGACCCGCCGACGGTCAGCTATGTCTATACAAAAGCGTAGCGACGGGACTAACATCGCATCTCAGGATTTCACAATGAGTGAGGGGACCATGAAAAAATCCATCATCGCACTGTCACTGGCAGCAAGCGTTTTCGCATTGCCTGCCGCCGCGCAGAACACGGCCGTCACAATCGGCTATTCTGGTTGGACCGGATTTGCACCGCTGACGCTGGCCAAGGAAGCTGGCATCTTCAAGAAAAACGGCCTCGACGTAACCATGAAGAAGATTCCGCAGGCCAGTCGCCACCTCGCCATTCAGTCGGGCGACGTGCAGTGCGCCGCAACCACAGTGGAAACTTGGGTTGTCTGGAACGCCAATGGCGTGCCGACGAAGCAGATCTTCCAATTAGACAAGAGCTACGGCGCTGACGGTATGGCCGTACGCAGCAATATTGCCTCGGTCAAGGATTTGAAGGGTAAGACCGTCGCTGCCTCTGCGCCGGGCACGGCGCCCTATTTCACGCTGGCTTGGTTCTTGAAAAAGAACGGTCTCAGCGTGAAAGATGTTACTGTCGTCAATATGGAACCGGGCCCCGCTGCACAAGCCTTCATCGCCGGCCAGAACGACGCTGCGATGACCTATGAGCCTTACCTGTCTTCGGTGCGCAATGCGCCACAAGCAGGGAAAATCATCGCCACGACGCTCGATTATCCGATGATCATGGATACGTTCGGTTGCACGCCGAAATTCTTGAGTGACAATCCGAAGGCTGCCAAAGCACTCGCCGATTCCTACTTCGAAGCTTTGGAAATGATCACCAAAGAACCCGCGAAATCTTATGAAATCATGGGCGCCGATGTGAAGCAGACCGGTGAGCAATTCGGTAATTCGGCGAAATTCCTACGCTGGCAGGATCGCGCCGCGAACAAAAAATTCTTCGAAGGTGAATTCGAACAATTTTCGAACGAAGCGGCAGACCTCTTGCTTGAAATTGGCATCATCAAGCAGAAGCCCGACATCAAGTCGCTCGCCGATACGCGCTTTCTTCAGTGAATAGACGATAAAACGAGTGCCGGCGCCCACGCGCCGGCGCTTTCTCTTTTTAAGGTGCGAACATGGCCCTTCTCCGCCCCCTTGAACCGGTCAGCCAGCGTACGCGCATTCTGCTTGGCGTCGCGTTTTTCGTTATCTTCTTCGCAGCCTGGGCGGCGGCAACTTTGGGCGGCTATGTCTCCAAGACCTTCCTCGCCGACCCCATCACAATGGTCAAGGATGGCTGGATTCTGCTGACCAAATTCGGCTTTGCGCATGATATAGGGATGACCGTTTGGCGCGTGCTCGGGGGGTTCGTGCTGGCAGCCGTGATCGGCGTACCGATCGGCATTCTAATGGGTGCCTATAAACCGATCGAAGCATTTCTCGAGCCCTTCGTCTCCTTTGCCCGCTATTTACCTGCTTCGGCTTTCGTGCCGCTTTTGATCCTCTGGGCTGGAATTGGCGAAACGCAAAAATTACTCGTCATCTTTATCGGATCTTTCTTCCAGATCATCCTGATGGT
The DNA here is from genome assembly GCA_027488155.1 of Hyphomicrobiales bacterium. GTDB lineage: Bacteria > Pseudomonadota > Alphaproteobacteria > Rhizobiales > Beijerinckiaceae > TNE-4. The sequence goes on from JAIYCE010000081.1 coordinate 27,539, forward strand.
CGCCGTCTCGGTGTCGAATACGCGTCGCGATCTGGTCGAAGCGGCCTACACATTGGGATCAACAAGCATAGGCGTCGTCCGCCGTGTGCTCATTCCCGCCACCGCGCCTGATATTGCTGAAACGCTGCGCCTCGTTCTCGGCTGGGCATGGACTTACGTCATCGTTGCCGAATTAATCGGGTCTTCATCGGGCATCGGCCACATGATCATCGAAAGTCAGGCGCTGATGGCAACCGGCCAGATCATTTTTGGCATCATCGTGATTGGCGTAATTGGTTTGGTCTCGGATCTATTGTTCAAATTCGTCAATCGCCAATTCTTTGCGTGGAGACTGGCATGAGGACAGATGCCATTCTTCGCATCGAACAAGTCTCGCGTATCTTTCCCGCGGTCTCCGGCCGGCAACCTGTACGCGCGCTAGAGCCGACCGATCTCACCATCGCGCGGAATGATTTCATCACGATTCTGGGACCGTCAGGATGTGGGAAATCAACCTTGCTGCGTATTGTTGCCGGGCTTGATACGCCAACCTCTGGACGGGTCGTTCTCGATAATCGTGCGGTCACTGGCCCAGGACCTGATCGGGGCATGGTGTTCCAATCCTACACCCTGTTCCCATGGCTGAATGTTGCCGACAACATCGCTTTCGGCCTGCGCGAACGTGGCGTATCGGAAACGATTATTCACGAAACTGTAGCGGAATATGTTGCCAAGGTTGGCCTGCGCGGTTTCGAGAACCATTTGCCGAAGCAATTGTCGGGCGGCATGCAACAACGCACTGCCATCGCGCGTGCGCTTGCCAACAATCCTGAAATCCTGCTCCTCGACGAACCCTTCGGCGCACTCGACAACCAGACCCGCGGCCTGATGCAGGAGCTTTTACTGGGCATTTGGGAGCGCGAACGCAAGACGGTGATCTTCGTCACCCATGACATTGAGGAAGCCATCTTCATGGCCTCTCGCGTCATCGTGATGACGGCGCGTCCCGGCCGCATCAAGGCCGACATTGCAGTCGACCTGCCGCATCCACGGCATTACACTGTGAAGACAAGTCCGGAATTCTCGACGCTGAAAGCACGATTAACCGAGGAAATCCGCGCCGAAGCCGTGCTCGCGGCAGAAGCGCATTGAACACACCATTTGTAACGGAGGGAGAAACGATGAAACTTCAACTTCTATTGGGCTCAGCAGCCCTGTTGCTGGCGTCGGCCGCTTCGGCCCAAACGCTTGTGCCAAGCCCCACGCTGGATGCGATCAAGGCGCGCGGCCACCTCGAATGCGGCGTTCATCTTGGCTTACCAGGCTTCTCCTTCGCCAATGACAAGGGCGAATGGACGGGCCTCGACGTCGATCTCTGCAAGGCTGTGGCTGCCGCCGTTCTCGGCGATGCCAACAAGGTGAAGTATACGCCGACTTCGGTGCAGCAGCGCTGGCCGATCCTGCAATCGGGACAGGTCGACCTTTTGTCGCGGAATACGACGATCACATTCTCGCGCAACGCCTCGCTCGGCGTTGATTTCCAAGGCATCAACTTCTTCGAAGGCCAGACCTTTGTGGTACGCAAATCGGTCAACGCAAAAGCGCCGAAGGATCTTGACGGCGCATCAATCTGCGTCGCCGCTGGTTCGACGGAAGAAAAGACGGCCGCCGATTGGTATCGTGAGCGCAATCTGAAAGTCACGATCACGACCTTCCAGAAGAATGACGACGCAATCACCGCTTATGATTCAGGCCGTTGCGACGCTTATACCGCTGGCTTTGGCGCCTTGGCTGGCCAGCGCATCAAACTGAAAAACCCCGACGATCACGTCATTCTCAACGAATTGATTTCAAACGATCCCCAAGGTCCCGTCACCCGCTATGGCGACGACCGTTGGCAAGCCGTGGTCCGTTGGACGCTCAACGGTATGATCGCTGCCGAAGCGCTCGGCGTCACATCGAAGAATGCCGATGACATGAAGGCCAATTCGAAAAATGCCGAAATTCGTCGCCTCCTCGGCGCGGAAGGCGGCTTCGGTGCCATGCTTGGCCTGTCAAATGACTGGATGTTGAATGCCATCAAGCAAGTCGGCAATTATGGCGAAAGCTATGAGCGCACACTCGGTATGGGTTCTCCGCTGAAACTGCCGCGTGGCCCGAACCAGCTCTGGACCAAGGGCGGACTGCTCTTCACGCCGCCGTTCCAATAAGAAGCAATCGCGTTGCGGATGATGACGCGCTGGCTCAACGACAAGACGATCCGCGGCTATATTTGGCAGGCCGCGGTGTTAATCGGCCTTGTCGTGATGCTGGTGTTCTTTGTTCGCAACGCATCTGAGAATATGGTCAAGGCCGGAATTGCCTCGGGGTTCAATTTCCTCTGGCGCAGTTCCGGCATTGATGTCCCGTTCGACCTCACTGGCTATTCGCCAAGCGACACAATTTTTGCGCTGTTCTGGGCAGGCGTTGTCAACACGCTGTTTGTTTCGGCACTAGCCATCGTTTTGGCGACGGCGCTAGGCTTTCTCATTGGCCTTGCGCGCTTGTCATCGCATTGGCTGCTGTCGTCGATTGCGGGCGCTTACGTTGAATTTGTCCGTAATATTCCGCTCCTGTTCTTCGTCATCTTTTGGTATTTCGGGGTCATTGCGTCCCTGCCGCAACCGAAGGACAGCGTCTCGCTGCTAAATCTTTTCTTTCTCAATAATCGCGGCCTCACAGTTCCGCGCCCGATCGATGGTGCGCCCTTTTTATGGGCGTGGCTTGCCATCATCGCATTCGCTTTTCTGCAATGGGGCGTGAGCCGCTTTGCGGCAGCACGTCGCGCAAGGACTGGAACAAGTTTTCCCTCCGGCCTTCTGGCACTCGTGACACTCGGCCTCGCACCCGTCTTTGCCCTGATTGCGGCCTCGTTCTGGACCGGTTGGGACGTGCCTGTCGCTGGCAAATTCAACCTGCGCGGCGGCACCGTTCTCATCCCGGAATTCGTGGCGCTGCTCGCAGCGCTCGTCACCTATTCAGCCGGCTTTATTGCCGAAATCGTGCGCGGCGGCTTACTCGCTGTTTCACGCGGCCAGCGTGAGGCCGCATTGGCTTTAGGACTCACCCAAGGGCAGACCTTGTGGCTTGTGGTTATCCCGCAAGCGATGCGCGTGATCATCCCGCCAATGACAAGTCAGTATTTAAATATTCTGAAGAATTCATCTTTCGGTGCAGCAATCGCCTATCCCGAACTCGTCAGCGTTTTCATGGGCTCAGCGCTCAATAATACGGGACAAGCCATCGAAATCATTGCCATGGTGCTCGCCGTGTATTTGTTCTTCGGCCTTATTGTGTCTTTTGCGATGAACGTCTTCAACAGCCGCATGGCGTTGGTGACGCGATGAGAACCGGCACGCTCCCTGTCTGGCAGAAGCGCCTGTTCGGCGATCTTCCTACCGCCATCGTAACAATTCTTCTTGCCGTTCTGATGGTGGCGGCGCTTGTACCAATCCTGCGTTGGGGCCTTTTCAATGCGACGTGGAACGGTACGACACGCGCCGATTGCGTCGCTGGTGGTGCGTGCTGGGTATTCATCAAGGCCCGGTTCGGACAATTCATGTATGGGCTTTACCCGCCCGGCGAGCGTTGGCGTGCTGATCTATTTTTCGGCTTGATCGGTCTTACCATCGCCGCCATCGCATTTCTGCGCGGACGCAAACGTGTCATCGCACTATCCGCAATCACGCTCTTTTTTCCTTTAATTGGCGTTTGGCTGCTGGGGGGCGGTTACGGCCTCGAACCCGTGGAGACACGCAATTGGGGCGGCTTGATGCTGACCCTTTTCATGTCGATCTACAGCGCGCTCATCGCCGTGCCGCTCGGCATTCTGTTCGCATTGGGTCGCCAGTCCGAATTACCTGTCATCCGCATCATTTCGGTGATCTTCATCGAATTCTGGCGTGGCGTACCGATCATCGCAGTCATATTTCTTGCGTCTCTTCTTCTGCCGCTCATCATGCCATCCGGCATCGGCGTCGACCGTCTCGCACGTGCGGTGATTGGGCTTGGGCTTGTGATTGCTGCCTATATCGCCGAAGCAGTGCGCGGCGGCTTGCAAGCGCTACCCAAAGGACAGGGCGAGGCGGCCGCAGCTCTGGGCCTTGGCTATTGGAAGACAACTTTTCTGATCACTCTGCCGCAGGCTTTACGCATCGCGCTGCCTGCAATGACGAACGAATTCATCTCGTTGGTGAAGAACACGACGCTCGTGCTTGTCGTGTCCATTCTCGATTTGCTTGGCATTGCGCAGGCCTCTTTGGCCGATCCCAATTGGGTCGGTATGAACATGGAAGCTTATGTTTTTGCAGGAGCCATTTACTGGTTCATCTGCTTTGCGCTGTCGCGCTGGAGCCGGGCGCAGGAGCGCGCGACCTAAATCTTATTTGCGGTTGAGTACGTTCGAAAGCCGTGCCAGCGATGGATCGTCCGGCCTGAGCGTGGTGAGGCGCTGCGCATAAATCGAAGCGCGCTGCACATCATTACTGCGCAGCGCATCGGCCAAAAGCGCATTGTTGAGATCGACACTCCATGGATCGCGCGCCAATGCCGCTTCGAGGATGGCTCGCCCTTTTTCGACCTGCCCAGCCGATTGCAAGGCAACGCCATAGACATAGGCGTAACGGCCATTCTCAGGCTCCGCTTCATGCGCCTGCTGAAACAGAATGAGAGCGTCCGCATGTTTTTTCTGCCGCACTAATGATAAGCCGAGCGCATGGCGCACTGCATTGGCATCGGTGTTTTGCGCAAGAAACTGCGCGAGTAGCGCAGATCCATCCATCTCGCGTCCCGTCATGCGGTAAAGATCGGCAAGATTGACGGCAAGTGCAGCCGCATGAGGCATCTGTCCAAGCGCCTCTTGCAACGTTTGCTCGGCTCTTCCTGCTTGGCCGCGCTGCAGAAGAAGTTGCGCCAATCCGGCGCGCCCTTCAGGTCGATCTGCATTGAGAATAAGAGCCGCCTCAGCCTCTCCCAAAGCACGTTCGAACGCGAGCGCATGACCGGGCGAGATTAATTGCGGATCGAGCGCAGCCACCAAAGTCGCTGCCTCAATCCTGACGCTTCGTACCGGGTCGCTACAAAGTGGCAAAAGAAGCGCTGCGCGCTCCGCAGGCGGCAGAGCGGTTAATGGGCGCATAGCCGCCAGCCGCACCACTGGTGCTGGATCGCGCAGCGCCTTAGTGGCAGCGTTCACCACGTCGCGTGACGCGAAACGCGCCGCTTCATCAAGCGCCGTCGCACGCACCAAGGCAGGCCGCGACGGATCGGCTACTAGCGCCAATAATTCTGGCTTCGCTGCCGGATCGCCCTTACGCGCAAGCGCAAAAGTCTCGCCCCATGTTTGGAACCCACGTCGGACCGGGCCATGCCAAGAGGCGATGGCATCGGCGGCCCATTGCGCCGATTTTTGCGCATGGCAATCGTTACACGCATTCGGCCCGCCAATTTTCACCGAAAGATCGGGACGTGGAATGCGGAACGAATGATCGTGCCTTTTGTCGACGACCATATAGGTTCGCGCCGGCATATGACAGCTCACACAATCGGGGCCATTCTTCGCCGTATGCCCTGTATGTTGAACCGATGAGAACTTTACAGCATCGTGACATTGGCCGCAGACTTGCGCTCCATCTGCCTTCAACCGCGCCGAATGCGGATCGTGACAATCCGTACAAACGACGCCCTTGGCATACATCAAGCTCTGCTTGAATGAATGATCATTGAAGACCTCATCCAGCATCGTACCGTCGGCTTCGAACAAGCCTTCAGAAAGCAAGGCTGGCCGGTGCGTATCTTCGAGCGGCGCGCCGGGTTTCCAATCTTCCGACAAGGTCGCGCGGCGTGCATGGCAGCGGGCGCACGTTTCCACTTCATCGCCGATGGGGCGCTCGACGCCTTTCGCTGGATTACCTGTGCGCGGGTCGATCGTCCAATCTACTGGGCCGCGGGTCGCAGCCTTGTGCGTAAAACCCTTCAAGGCACCGGATGGCTTGCCACCTTGCGCCCATTGGATGTGTTGCGAGCCGGGGCCATGACATGATTCACATCCTATGCTGATTTCCGAAAACGAAGTCGCAAAGCGGTTGCTTGCGGAATCGTATTTCTTTTCGACATGCGTAGAATGGCATTCCGCACACATATAATTCCAATTCTGCTGCCCACGCGTCCAATGCCGCGTGTCAGACGGCGGAATCGCCTCTTCACCATAAACATGAAACCAGCGTTGCCCGCCCTGCTCTTTGGGTCGCGTGTCCCAAGCCCAAGGCAGAACTTGCACGCGCCCATCATCGAAGCCGACGAGATATTGCTGTAGCGGTTCAATCCCAAACACAGACGAGATGGCAAAGGATTCCGGCTGTCCTTGGCCATTCTCGGTTTCGACCATGAAGCGACCATCGCGGCGGAAAAAACGGGCTTTCGATGGGCCCTGCTGTGCTGTTCTTTCTTCGAAATCGCCAAGGACGGTCTCGGCTGTCGCGTCTGCCATGGCATGGGCATGGTGCGACTGCGCCCAGTCTTGAAATTCGCGCCTATGGCAAGATGCACAGGCTAGCGAGCCTGCGTAGCCGCCCTCTGCATGGACGAGGCGACCTATGCTCCCCGGTAAGGCAGCGAAATTCTGCGCTTCCACCGGACGCAAAAAAGCCAGCGCGACGAACATCATCATAGCACTGGCCATGGCTGCGAAGAAAACTTCGCTTCGTCTCACGCGAAAGCCTCGCTCTTCCCCTGTGGCAAAGAGCGAACCTGTTTCGCTCAACCGCCTTGGTTCTGCATCACTTTTTCCATGACGCGATCTAGGTTGAAGCTACCTGGCTTTTGGCGCGGAGGAAACTGGCGGAAGCTTTGCAGCCATTGGCCCACATAAGCCGCAGCCGGCGCAATCAGATACATGCGGTCAAGATACCAACGCTGATATCCCATCGCATTCTCTTCTTCCGCCCGCTCGAACGGGTCCATCCGCAGATTGGTGATGAGCGGCGCACGCAATTCCTCGAACGGCGTCTGCCAGACTTTAAGGCCCATCGCATTCTGCTTGAGGAAGGTGATCTTCCAATTGCCGTAGCGCACAGCAGCGACGGAGCCATCATCGGTCCAATAGATGAACTCCTTGCGCGGCCATGCCCCCTCGCCTTTCAGCGCGGGCAGCAGATTGTAGCCATCGAGATGGACTTTGTAGGTACGATCACCGATTTTTTTGCCCTCGAGCAATTCCTGCTTGATCGTCGTGTTGCCCGAGGCCGCCATCAGGGTGGTCAGCATGTCTTCATGCGCGGCCACATCGTTGATGACGGTGCCGGGCTTAATGACGCCGGGCCAGCGAATGACAGTCGGGACCCGATACCCACCTTCCCAATTCGTATTCTTTTCGCCGCGAAACATGGTTGTGCCGCCATCGGGCCAAGTAAATGTCTCAGCACCATTGTCAGTAGAATACATCACAATGGTGTTGTCATCGATCTTAAGGTCTTTCAACTTCGTGAGAAGTTGGCCGACCATACCGTCATGCTCGACCATGCCATCGGCATAGACACCAAGCCCGGTCTTGCCCTGCGAAGCCTGCTTCAGATGCGTGAAAATGTGCATCCGCGTGGTATTATACCAAACGAAAAACGGCTTGTTGTCTTTGACAGCCCGATCGATGAAGGCGAGCGCCTTGTCGGTCACTTCTTCGTCGATCGTTTCCATGCGCTTACGCGTCAAAGGGCCAGTATCTGTGATTCTGCCATTCGCGAAGGAATGGATCACGCCGCGCGGACCGAACTTCTTCTTGAATTCCGGATCTTTCGGGTAATCGACGTTCTCAGGTTCTTCCTCTGCATTGAGATGGTAGAGATTGCCAAAGAATTCGTCGAAGCCATGCGCCGTCGGCAGCATGTCATCACGATCCCCGAGATGGTTCTTGCCGAATTGGCCCGTCACATAGCCCTGCTGCTTGAGAAGGGTCGCAATGGTCGGATCCTCGGCTTTCATGCCTTCCGGCGTACCCGGCAGACCAACCTTGGTAAGACCGGTCCGGATCGGCGACTGGCCCGTTACAAAGGCGGCGCGGCCGGCTGTGCAGCTCTGCTGGCCATACCAATCCGTAAAGAGCGCGCCATCCTTAGCGATGCTGTCGATATTGGGCGTCTTATAGCCCATCATCCCCATATTATAGGCGCTGATATTAAACTGGCCGATATCATCACCCCAGATGATCAGGATATTCGGCTTTTTCGCGGGTTGCTGGGCCTGCGCAACTGAGGCGACGGCCAAGGCCAAGACCGCAATGCCTGAGCGGATTAAACCAGAAGAGAGCCTGAGAACCATTTTCGCTTCCTTCAACTACAAAATGACCGTTCGCCATTCGCGAATAGTCCCAAGTTCATGGTAACAAAGATTACCTTGGGGAGTTTCCTTTAACTGTCTGCAAACGGACAGTTTCAGCATTCGGACGTATTGATGCCATTCTCTGGAAAAGCCAAGGCCATGCTGGCCACAGATCAATTTATCCAGTCCTTGCCAGAGGAGGTACGCACCCTCTTCATTGACCGCCTCATGCTACAACGCGTGCGCAGCGGAGAATGGGTCTACCACCTCGGCGATCCTGCTGGCGGTATTTACTTCATCGCCGAAGGCGGTGTGCGCGTCGAGATCGCTACCGGTGCCCTCAATACGTTCATCGCCCATTACATTCCCGCCGGCTTTTGGTTTGGCGAACCCTCTGCCCTCACAGGCCAACCGCGCATGGTTGGCGTTGTCGCTGCTCAGAATTCCGAATTACTCCATATCAGCCTACCGCACCTCAATCAGTTGATCGCACAATATCCAGAAATTCTGCGTCACTTGGCAGGCATCACACAAATGTATCTTCGCACCTCCATCGGTGCGATTGCCGATTTGATGTTGCGCGATACGGAAGCCCGCTTCATCGCGACCGTGCTGCGCTTGGCCGGCATTCGCGATATTGAGACAACCACAGGACGTTTCGATGTCTTCTTCTCTCAAGAAGAGATCGCCGCCATGGCCAATGTCGCCCGCACAACAGCCAACACCATATTGGGAAAACTACAAAAAGAAGGCGCTGTCGAGATCACCTATCGACGCGTTGTCATTCTCGACAGTGCAAAACTTCGCCAGTTTCTACAGGCAGACACTTGATCTGCTGCGATATTTCTGACGCCGCGCTGATTGACAGATGTCATCGCTGCCGTCTTGCCCTATTCAGCCAGATTGGAGGCTCGTCTGGAAGCAATCACGGAGAAGCCCAATCTGAACCTCGCCTAAAGCGTTCGCAATAAGCCTAAGCTACAAGGTGCTGAAGTTTATCTTGTCATCGAAACGGGAAAGGCCACAGCAGACACCACACATGAAAAGATGGCGAACGCGTGCACCCTTCCCAAATCAATGTACCATCATTTGCCAAGTGCGAGGCGCGGCAACCACGTTGTCAACTCTGGCACATAGGTCAGGAGCAAAAGCGTGATCACAAGCGGGAAATAGAATGGGATCATCTCTCGCAAGACCTCCTTCATCTTCACTTTGGCAATATCGCTCACAAGATAGAGCGCAAGTCCCATGGGCGGCGTCAGCAAGCCAATCATCAGATTAAAGATCACCACCATGCCAAGATGAACAGGGTCTACTCCCGCAGCCGCCAGCGGCTTCGCAATGATCGGTGCAATCACCAGAATGGCCGTTGTACTATCTAGAAACATGCCAACGATCAGAAGAAGAATATTGACCAGAAACAGCAAGACGTAAGGATGCGTCGAGATCGACAACATAGCCTGCGTCATAATCTGCGGCACCTGCTCCACTGAAAGAATCCATCCAAAAACAGCAGCGACGGAGACAATCAGCAAGATTCCTGCAGATGAGCGTAATGTTTCAGCCGCAGCATCGAGAACGCCGTTCCATGTCAGCTCTTTGTAAAAGAACGTGCTGATGAATAGCGTATAGGCAACCGTAACAGCGGCAATCTCTGTTGGTGTGAAGTAGCCAGCCAACATTCCGCCAATCAGAATGATGGGTGCGAGCAAAGCTGGAACCGCAGGCATCATGTCGCGAATGACTTCATGCCGGGTCGGCCAGCGTTCAGCCCTAGGATAGCCCCGCCTGACTGCAAGCCAGGCCGTCATGATCATCAGAGCTAGAACGCACAAAAGCCCCGGAATGATTCCACCGAGCAAAAGTTGAACGACAGAAACACCCGTGACCGTACCGTAAATGATCAGGGGAATGCTTGGCGGGAATATGGGACCGACAATCGCCGACGCTGAAGTGACAGCTGCGGCAAAAGACGGGTTAAACCCTTTGGCTTTCATAGCATCGATTTCGATGCGGCCAATTCCACCGATATCGGCAAGCGCCGAACCCGACATGCCAGCGAAAACGAGGCTACCGAAAATGTTCACCTGCGCGAGACCGCCGGGTAAACGACCAACAGCCGTGTCGGCGAATTTATAAATATACTTCGATATACCGGCACTGTTCATGAGGCTGCCCACGAACAGAAAAACGGGAACCGCAATCAATGGAAATGAATCCATCGCATAAAGCGTTCGCTGAGCAACAAACTCAATCGGTAGATCGTTGATGAGGATATAGATGAGGCTCGGAATGCCGATGGCGAGAACGACGGGAAAACCCGCGACAAATAGACCAAGAAAGGCGAAAACGACGAGAAAACCTTGCACGATGATATCTCACGTAAGCGTGGTGGACTTTTCGTCCGCTTTTCGGTTGCTCAACGTCCGCATGAATTGAGCAAAAGTTTCGATCGCCAGACAGGCCATGCCAATGGCCATCGGCCCCATGAACAACCAAAAGGGCATCTCAAGCGTTGCCGTCTGGTTTGACATATTCTTGGAAATAGACACGAAGGCTGCGAAGGACATGTAACTGAAAAAGAGCACGCCGGAGATCTCGATGAACAACTGCAAGACCCATCGTGGCCGATCCGGTATCAAGCCTTGCACCTCTTCCATTCGGATCTGGCCGCCCTGCCAGGTCACATAAGCCCCGCCCAGAAAAGTCATGCAGATGAGAAAATATCGGGCAAGTTCTTCTGCACCAGCCATTGGTACATTGAAAACGCCGCGCATGACGATTTGCAGAAGCGGTGTCACGATCAACGTCGCGAGGAACAAAAATCCGATAACCCGCGTCGCCTGACGCATGAAAGAGAGCATGCCCTAGCCCTTTCGAAAAAAGGAGCGGCGCAAAGGCCGCTCCTTCAAGATTACTGAACGCTCTGGATCTGCTTGATCAGCCCATCCCATTCCGGGAAATCTTTGCCGATCTGCGCCAGCACGGCTTTGCGGAACGCATCGAGATTGAGACCATCCTTGTCTGTCACGAAGATCATGCCCTTCGCTTCGAGATCTTTGCGATATTTGTCTGAGCTATCGCGATCCCAAGCGAGCGTCTTCTGGCCGACTTCGAACATGGTGTCTTCCATGATCTTGCGATCAGCAGCCGGAATCGTCTGCCAAATTCTTTCATTGACGAAGACGGAAAGGACAGACTGCATGTGGCCTGTCATCATCACATATTTCTGAACCTCAAAGAGTTTCAGATTGAAGATGTTTGGCAGTGGGTTTTCCTGCCCGACAACAAGACCTGTCGCGAGTGCCGTGGCGAGTTCCGACACTTCAACCGGCGTCGCAACAGCGCCCATACCCGTCAACATGGACGACCATAGCTTGACTGGAACGCCGCGATACTTCTTACCCTGCATATCGGCGGGGCTAAGGACCTTTTCTTTCGACGTCAGCTGGCGCGTGCCTTGAAAGAAACTCCCCACGATACGCATGCCGCCTTTTTCAACAAGCTGCTTGTTGATTTCGAGCAATGCAGGTGAGGTGCGTGAGTCTGTTGCACGCAGGCTATGCTCAGGGTCGCGATAGACATAAGGCGTATTGAACACAGCTGTCGCAGGCAGAATTTTTCCGAGCGACGCGAAATCGTGGTGACCCATCGCAATGGAGCCCGCCTTGATACCGTCAACCATTTCGCCAACGCCGCCAAGCTGCGAGTTAGCAAAGACCTGAATTTCAACACGGCCATTGGTGCGTTGCTTGATGAGGGCCGCTACTTCATCGGCGTAAAGTGTCTGTGGCGCGTTGGCGACACCGACATGGGCGTAGCGAAGTTTGATCTGAGCTTCAGCGGTGCCTGCATAAAGAGCCAAGCACGCCCCCGCGCCTGCAAGCGCGATTTTTAGCGATTTCAACATGGTCGTTTCCTCTCTCCTTGGTGAATTTTGGGATAGAACTTCACGTGGCTCTATCTCTCGTAAATTTTGACGACGGCCGACGTATCGAGCTCCGAAAAGCCAAGACGCGCGGCAAGACGATAAAGCGACAGCGCTTCCGCTGTCATCGGTGCGCTACACTGAGACGATCCAGCAAAAGCATGGACCATTTCGAGATCTTTCAACAATTGCCGCAAATATCCCTGCGGAGCGAACTCACCTGCGACCATCCGCGGATAAAGTCTTTGCAACAGTGAACCATCGGCATGTCCACCGGCAAGGCATTCTGGGATCAAGGCGGCGTCGATGCCTGCGCTGTCTGCCAGAACAGCAGCCTCGGCGAGCACGGCATGGGTGCATCCGACAATCAATTGATTGATCATCTTGGCGACAAGCCCGGCGCCAGAAGGACCCATGGGGGTGAACCGCGCGGCAATATCGGCCATCAGAGTTCTGACGCGCTCGAGGTCGCCTTCGCGCCCACCCGCCATAACGGTGAGAGTGCCGCTACCGGCAGCAGGCGGACCTCCTGAAACGGGCGCGTCGATCCAGCCGCATCCCGCCTCGGCAAGCAGGCGCTCAGCGGCTGCGCGCGCCGCATCGACCTTTATGGTCGAAAAATCGATCAGGATTTGGCGAGCGCTCAATGAAGCCGCTATCCCCTCGTTGCCAAAGACGGCGTCGAGAACAGCTTCGGTGGTCGGCAAATTGAGAAGGATGAAATCCGCTTCTGGCACGACATCGCGCGCATGCATTACCACGCGCACACCGTTTTTGTGTGCTGCATCACGTTTCTCAGCGACAGGATCAAACCCGGTCACCTCGTAACCCTTTGAGACCAGATGGCGCGTCATCGCGCCGCCCATAAGACCAAGGCCCAAATATCCGATGCGCGGCTTCATGTGGGTGGAATCCTGTAAATCCGGAGGGCATTAGAACGGAACAAAGCGTCTCGTTCGGCTTCGGTGAAATCTGAAGTGATGGCCTCAAAACCGGAAAAAATATCGTCGAAACTTCCACACAGGGAATCGACTGGAAAATTGCTCGCGAACATGCAACGCGAGACGCCAAACATCTCAATCAACGTCAAAACAATGCGGCGATTGGCTTGAGGCGTCCATGGATGCCCCGGACGGCCGATGCCCGAGATCTTGATTGCGACATTTTCGTACGCTGCGACACGCGCCATCGCCTGCGTCCATGCCGATAGTCCCTCCTCCGAGCGATCGGAAGGGAGGCCCGCATGATTAACAATCATAGGGACATCTGCAAACGCGCTAGCAAGATCCGCTGCTTCCCCCATGTGCCACCACGGCGTCTGCAAATCGAAACTCAAATCATAGCGGCGCAACAGCGCATAACCACGGCGCCATTCAGTATCGGCCATGCCACCGGGGCTACCCTCTTGCGGCGAAGGATTGGCGCGTGGCTTGTGCCTTATGCCGCGCACGAAATCATGCGCTGCATGGGAGGCCAACAAATGCTCGACATCAGGCTCATGAAGGCGCGCGGCCATAACAGCAACGCTCGGTAAACCACCAGAGCGCAGTTGCGCGACATAGCGCGTCTCACCGGCCAGATCGTTAGGATTCCATTCGGTCTCGATATAGACTGATCCTTCGATCGCGTAATTGCGAGCATCGCTTTTGTAGTCGGGGGCGAGATAGGGCCGGCGCAGTGTAGAATAATCGCCATAGCGAAAAGTGATCGGCTCGGCATCACAAAGCCATGGATGATAATTGCGGCTTGGATCCCAAAAATGATGATGCGCATCGACAATGCGGCGCTTCACCGGCGGTGTAGAATCCAGAATCGTCATTCTGGTCTCCTTACCATGGGTTCGGCTCCATCGACATTCTCAGCGTCGTAAAGCGCCTTTGCGAGGACCCAGCCCGATTGCCGATGTGCAATCAGGATCTCACGCAATAATGCACCCTGCCGCGTCCTGAGCGCATCCAGCATTTGCTCATGCTGACGGATCGATCGCTCCCACCGCTCAAGATCGCGATTACCGCTGTAGCGATAGCGATCGACACGCGCACATTCTGAGCGGTAAACCCGGGACAAAGCTGGATTGGCCGCTGCATCGACAATGGCTAAATGAATATCCTTGTTGAGACGAAAGTAACGCTGCAGATCCCGCTGCCTGAATTGGATGACCATCTCATCATGCAGATGCGCAATGTGGGCGATCTCAGCGTCGCTTGCCCTTTCGCAGGCATATGCGCCGCCGGTTCCATCGAGCGTTGCCAACAATTCAAACGCAGCCTGCAAATCCGTTAGCGATAGTTTCGTGACCATCGCGCCACGGTTAGGTGCCAACTCAACAAGACCTTCGGCATTGAGGACCTTCAGGGACTCGCGCAGCGGTGTCCGTGAAAGGCCGAAGGCTTCATGCATATAACGTTCTGAAATCCGGGCCCCGGGCCGCAGGCGCCCATCGAGGATCATCTCGCGCAACCGGTCAGTCGCCTGCACGGTCGCAAGCCCACGGGTCTGGGGAAGCCCCTCGACCTCATCAGAGAGATTGCATGCAACCTCGGACATATTGATCCTTTCGCACCTGCGAAGGCGTTTGACCAAGATGCTATTGCATGTAATCCTGTCATGACAAGCGGAGTTTTGAATTCTTCGGAGGATTTGAGAGTGGTCCAGTCTAAGCCCGTGATAGCGCTTGCCGCTGGGGACCCGTCAGGCATCAGCCTTGAACTGCTCGCTAAGTTGCTGGCAGACACCGAGTTGCGGCAGGCGGCCAATTTCATTGTCATTGGCGACCGGCGAGCCTTGAACGAAGGCGAGCGGATCGCAAATGTCCACGTCGACATTCCCGATTGGGAAGGTCCCGGTAATGCGCCCGATTTCAGCAAAGGGGCCGTGCTTCTCGACCTTCATAATCTAGACGAATCCGCACTGACGACAGGAGAAAGTTCGGAGGCAGGGGGGCGTTTTGCGCTGCAGAATTTCCGCAAGGCGCTCAACCTCGCTCGCGATGGACTGGCCGATGCTGTTGCTTTTACACCCTTCAACAAGCACGCGATGCGCCTTTACGACCCTACCTATGTCGATGAGATCGACATCATCACGGCAGAATTGGGGGGCGGTCCAGGGCGCGAATTCAATGTCATGGATAATTTATGGAACGCACGGATCACCTCGCACGTACCGCTCTCGAAGGTTTCAAGCTTAATTACACGTCAAGCTGTGGTGAACGGATTGATCCTCACCGATCGCTGCATGCGGGAAGCGGGATTTGAACAACCGCGCATCGCAGTTGCAGCACTTAACCCCCATGCGGGTGATGGGGGCAATTTTGGCCACGAAGACGATGACGAGATCGTACCGGCCGTAGCGGAAGCCAAAGCTCATGGCATCCTTTGCGAGGGTCCGTTTCCGTCAGACACCGTATTCCTGCGAGCAAGGCGCGGAGATTTCGACGCTGTCCAGACGATGTATCACGATCAAGGCCAGATCGCGATGAAACTCATGGGGTTTGAAAAGGGCGTCACATTGATTGGTGGCTACAAGGTCCCGGTCTGTACGCCCGCGCATGGCACGGCCTATGACATCGCCGGTCGGGGTATCGCCAATATCGGCGCGACGCATGCGGCGATATTGCTCGCGGCACGCCTCGCTAAACCGCATTAGTCTTGAACCATCCAAGAAGCTCCCAAAGAGGAGCTATAGGATCAGGAAACGACCAAGGGAGAACAATGATGACTCGTGTACACTCAGCACTATTTGGCGCGATGGCCCTCGCCGGCCTGAGTTTTAGCAGCCAAGCCATGGCGGCCGATTGGGCACCATCAAAACCGGTTGAATTCGTAGTTACGGCCGGTGCAGGCGGCGGAACGGATATCTTCACGCGCACCATTCAGTCGATCATTCAGAAGAACAATCTAATCAACCAGCCAATCGTGGTCACCTTGAAAGGCGGCGGCTCCGGTGCGGAAGGTTTTGTGTATGGCAAAGCCACACCCGGTGATGGCCACCGTTTGATATTCGGCACCTCAAACGAATGGCTCCTGCCACTCGTTGCCAAGGTTGCATGGAAACGCGAAGACTTTGTCCCCGTCGCAGCCATGGCCTTCGACGAATTCATTCTCTGGACGCGGCCCGACGCGCCTTGGAAAACTGCCAAAGACTATGTCGCCGCAGCGAAGGCTGGCAACGTCAAGATGGGCGGCTCACAATCGAAGGATCTCGACGAAACGCTCGTCAAAATTTTTGAGAGAGCAGCAGGCATCAAACTGATTTACATTCCCTTCAAGTCTGGCGGTGAAGCGGCGGTCCAACTGGCTGGTGGCCACATTGACAGCAACACCAATAACCCGGCTGAAAATGTCGGACAATGGAAAGCCGGTCAGGGTATTCCGCTCTGCGTGTTCAGTTCGCAGCGTCTGGCCGCTGGGCCGAAAGTGACCGACACCATGGGATGGTCTGATATCCCACTCTGCAAAGATCAGGGCATTCCGGTCGACGAATATAAAATGCCCCGCGCCGTGTATCTGCCGGGCGGCGTCTCTCCGGAAATGACCAAATTCTGGGTCGATGTCCTGCAGAAGGCGTTCAACACGCCGGAGTGGAAGGAATACATCGAGAAAACGTCGCAATCGACGAACTTCTTGTCCGGCAAAGCCTTCGCCGATTATGCGGCCAAGGATGAAGAACGCACACGCAAAGTGTTCGATGAAGCTGGCTGGCTCCTGAAGTAACGATCTGGTCGTGGGCCGAAGCGCAAAGCGCTTCGGCTCTTTTTCGTTTGGAGCTTTTGATGTCGGCTTCACCGCAAGTGCTGAACCGCCGCTGGGCGGAAATATTTTTTTCGGTTATCACCGGCGCGATTGCCCTGGCGGTGATAAAAGGTGCATTGGAAATGGATGTCAGCTGGACATCGTCTGGCCCCGATGCCGGCTATTTTCCATTTCGTGTCGGCTTGATCATTCTAGCGGCATCGGTTGTCAATCTAGTACAGCGCGGCTTTCTAGCGCCCGCTGAAGGAAACTATGTTTCACGAAAAGATGCTGGAGCCATGGCGCTTTTCTTCGTGCCGCTGGTCGGCCTCGCGATAGGATCCCTATGGCTGGGCCTGTATTTGGCCATTGCGCTATACCTCGTCTTGGCAATCGGTTGGATCGGAAAAGTCGTCTGGCACAAAACCCTTGCCATAGCGCTCGGGGCCAGCATCGCCCTTTACGTGACATTCGAGTTTATTTTCCGCCTGCCTCTCCCCAAAGGACCACTCGGTCCCTTGCTTGGCGTGTTGTGAGTCCGCGCAATGATTGAGAACTTTACCAATCTCTTTATCGGCTTCGGGATCGCGCTGACGCCTTATCACATTGCCTTGATGTTTGCAGGTGTTGCATTTGGTCTCGTCGTCGGCGTGCTGCCAGGGCTCGGTGCGCCTAACGGCGTCAGCCTTCTGCTTCCTTTGACCTTCGCCATGGATCCCGTGGCAGCGATCATTCTGCTCACGAGCATTTACTGGGGCGCTTTGATCGGTGGATCGATCACGTCGATTCTATTCAATATACCCGGTGAACCATCCTCAGTCGCAACCACCTTCGATGGCTATCCGATGGCACGACAAGGGAAGGCGACAGAGGCGCTCACCCTCGCCTTTCTCTCCGCAGGTTTTGCAGCCCTCGTGGGCGTGCTGCTGGTCACGACCTTGGCAAAATCTGTGACGCAATTTGCGCTTTTGTTTTCACCCATCGAGTATTTTGCTGTCTTTATGCTGGCCTTTGCGAGCTTCGTCGCATTTGGTGGCGGATCTCCCGTCAAGACTGTCGTGTCAATTGGTTTAGGCCTCTCTTTCGCGACCGTAGGTATGGACACGATTTCTGGCTCTGTGCGCCTCACTTACGATGTGCCTGACTTAATTAAAGGCATCAGCTTTCTCGTTGTTGTGATTGGGTTTTACGGCATTGGCGAATTGCTTGAAACCATGCAGGAACCACTAGCAGCAAAGCCCGTTGCGACGCGCCTCGATTGGTCGGCAATGGTGCGCACAGCGCGCGAATGGCCACGCTATTGGGTAACGTTAATTCGTGGGACCTTGGTCGGTTGCTGGATGGGGATTGCGCCGGGCGGTCCAACAGCCGCCTCTTTCATGAGTTATGGCATCGCGAAGCGCTTCACCCCGGGCAACAAACCGTTCGGAAAAGGCGTGCCTGAAGGGGTGATCGCGCCGGAAACCGCCGATCATTCCGCTGGAACGAGTGCGATGTTGCCCATGTTGGCGCTTGGTCTGCCAAGCTCCGCCACCGCCGCCGTTCTGCTAGGCGGATTGATGATCTGGGGCCTGACACCCGGACCGATGCTTTTCAAAGAGCGCCCCGATTTCGTCTGGGGCCTGATCGCCTCAATGTACCTTTCGAACGTGGCCGCCGTGATTTTGGCCTTAGCCAGTGTGCCGCTCTTTGCGCGCGTGATGTCCGTGCCCTTTACGATCATCGGACCGTTGATTGGCGTTGTGTGCATCATCAGCGCATGGACGGTCTCAGGATCATCTTTCGATCTACTCTTATTGTTCATTTTTGGCATTCTCGGCTTCTTCATGAAGACTTTGAATTATCCGATTGCGCCAATGATCCTCGCCATGGTTCTTGGTGATCGAAGCGAAGATGCCTTTCGGCAGTCCATGTTGCTCTCGCAGGGGTCTCTGACCATCTTCTTCGAACGGCCACTATCGGCGACGATTTCAATACTGACGCTGATTTTTCTGGCCATGCCTATCGTCTCGCTTCTGCGTCACCGCTTCACAAAAAAAGCGATCGACTAAAAGCAGAAATCGTCTTTCTCCGCCTGTTGTCGCAGAATAAGAAGATTGAGAATCTGATCATACGGGCTTGAAGAACATAAGAAAAAGGGGCGGCCCTTAGGCCGCCCCGCCTTAATCAACCAAGCTGCTTCTTAATCAACCAAGCTTGGTGATCTGATCCAGATAGTCATTGCCGAATTTATCGACAAATTCCTTGCGAACTTCGGCAGAGACAATCTTAGAGAACGATTCACGGTCAGGATTCTCTACAACTTTCATGCCGTTCTTTTTCAGTTCGGCCAAGCTGGACGATTCGCTGTCCTCGTTCATCTTGCGTTGCAGAGCTGCGCATTCTTGTGCAGCTTTGATGAGCGCTGCCCGCTGCGCTTCGGGCATCCCGTCAAATTTCGGCTTGTTCATCACAAGTGGCGCTGTTGTGAAGGCGTGCTGCGTCAAGGACAGGTTTTTTTGTACTTCGAAAAATTTGGCATTCAGGATCAGGGTGACCGGATTTTCCTGGCCGTCGACAGTCCCGTTTTCAAGAGCCGAAAACAGCTCGGTAAACGCCATCGGCGTTGGTACAGCACCAAGCAATTGGAACGCACGGACATGGGCCGGATTGGGCGTCGTACGGATCTTGAGGCCCTTGATATCTTCTGCCTTCTCAATAGCACGCTTGTTGTTAGTGATGTTGCGCCAACCCACCTCCCATGTTGCCAAAGCTTTGAGGTTCGATGGCTCAAGCTCCTTGCGCAAAGCATCGCCCACCGGACCGTCAAGGACGGCGGCAACCTGCTTGCGATCCTTGAAAAGAAATGGAAGATCGAGGACGTTGAGTTTCGGGGCAAGCCCTGTAAAAAATGGATTACCCGTGAGGCAGATATCGAGCTGACCGCCACGCACGGCGTTGATCATCGCAGGATCGGAACCAAGCGAACCGTTTGGAAAGACCTGCACCTCGATCGCGCCATTGGTGTAGGTTTTGACACGATTGGCAAAATCCAAAGCCGCTTTCTGCCAGCTATCGGACTCAGGATGCGGATGGCCAAACCGCAGCTTCGCCGCTTGTGCTTTGGCCGTCGAACCGATGGCAAAAAGCGAGACGGCACCAGCGGCAAGCACGCTACGCCGATTGAGACCCTTCTTCCGTTGATCGTCCATTGTATTCTCCCCCATTGTAATCCACAGGCCCTAGCGCCCTAGGATGAATTTTGCCGGAACAGTCACTAGTTCCGGAACGAAAACGAGCAGAAACAGTACGGCTATCTGCGCTATCAGAAACGGCATGACGCCGACAGTCACACGATCAATTGAGATCCGCCCCACCGCAGCAACGACATTGAGAACGGTTCCGACAGGCGGTGTCAAAAGACCGATTGCATTGTTCATGATGAACAAAACACCAAAGTAAACAGGATCGATACCAGCCTGCTTGACGATCGGCATGAGAACCGGCGTCAAAATGAGGATCGTGGGAATGAAATCGAGCGCCGTACCGACGATGATAACAAGAACCATCATGGCCAGCATCAACATTGTTTTGTTGTCCATCAAGGGACCAAGGAGTGTTTTGATCTCGGATGGAATATCAGCAATCGTGATGAGCCAAGCCGACACTAAAGCGGCTGCAACCAAAAACATAACGGCCGCTGACGTCTTGATCGCAGACAGTAACGCATTCCGAATATCTGCAACACGGATTTCTCCATAGACGAAAAATCCAACAGCAAAGGCATAGACACAGGCAACGACAGCGGCCTCGGTCGGCGTAAAGGCACCGGTCTTCATGCCGCCAATAATGACGACAGGAAGAAGCAGCGCCAGAAACCCATCGACGAAAGCGCGTCCTATCTCCTTCAAGCTCGCACGTTCTGCCTGCGCCGCCTTTTCATCGCGCGCAACGAGGTACCATGTGATGAAAAGCGCTAGCCCCATCAACAAGCCTGGCACAATCCCGGCAATGAAGAGCCTTGTGATTGACACACCGGCTGCAACACCAAAAACGACAAATCCGATAGACGGTGGAATGACAGGCGCGATAATCCCGCCCGCCGCAATCAGTCCGCAGGCACGATCGAGGCGATAACCATGCTTTTTCAGCATTGGTATGAGAATGGCTGCAAGGGCCGCCGTATCGGCAACTGCAGACCCCGAGATACTCGCAAGAATGAGGGCTGCGATAATTGCGACATAACCGAGCCCGCCGCGCCAATGGCCAACCAAGGCTATGGCAAGCGCAATGATGCGCTTGGATAGCCCGCCGATCGTCATGAATTCGCCAGCGAGCATAAAGAAAGGCACAGCCATCAGCGGAAAGGAATCAGCCCCACTGACTAGGTTTTGCGCGAGAATCTGCGCATCAAACATCCCAAGCCACAGCATAAGTGCGACGCCACAAACCAACAGTGAAATCGCAATAGGCGTTCCCAGCGCCATCGCACCCAAAAGAGACGAAATGAAAACAAAAATTGTCATGAGCGCGGATTGTCCTGTCGTGGCACATTCGCGCTGAGCATTTCTTCCGTCTCGATCTGCGGCACGAGATCGTCAAAAGAAATCCGTCCAGTCACCAACAGGAATAAATTTCTGATATTGATCGAGGCTAGACCGACACCACAGGCAAGACCAGCGGCATAGACAAGCCCTGTAGGCAATCCGGTCACTGGAGCAGCATTCGCGAGGTTCATGCGCGTCTGTTCCCAGCAGCCAATGGCAACAAGAACCATGCACAAGAGAGAAAGTGCTTCTGTCAAAAAGCGACAGATCCAACGGCCACGCTGCCCCAGGCGGATGACAAGACTATTCATGCCGAGATGACCATTCTCGCGGGCCACCAGATAGGCACCGCCAAAGGTCAACCACACGAAAATCATGCGCGAAACTTCTTCGGCAGCAATGATTCCGGAATTGAAGACATACCGCATCACAACATTGCCGAAGACAAGCGCGATCATCGCAGCGAAGCCGACGATCAAAACATTCTCGACAGCACGCAGAAATAGTCCGCTAGACCTGCCCGACATTCAATTTTCCACCTACCCTCCTCCGAAGTTGGAAGGGCTTTTTCCCCACATAACATTGCTCAGAGCGTGAGAAATTTGAGGTCTTCGGTCAAGCAATAATCCAGCGAGAGACCAATGAGCATGTCGACTTCTATTTTGCATTGCAGCAATCTAGTTTCCGCTATCGCTACGGAATAGCGTTGATCTGCCCTTCCTTTAGGCATTCGTCAAGCGCCCGCGGACAGCTCACAAAACCTCTTCACCTTGTGAACAAGCACACAAATATCGAACCGAAATCGATTCCGGATTAATGAAGAACCGCGAGCACCAATGTGAACACGCTATTCAAAAAATCACCTCAATTAGCATTGGCTCACCCCATAGGATGACTTGAGAACTTCATCAGCTTCTGAGAAGCGAACACAAAGTTAAAAAGCGAAGTAGCGGGCATGACCATTATAATTGATCTACTTGAGCGGGACGTCGCACCGGCCATTCTCAAAAGCTGGATCGATTAGGTTCTGGCTTACGGCCTTTTCGATCGATGGCGTCCACTTTGAGACAGGCCGCTAGCGTAAAAAGGGACCTTCTTTGTAGATAGGCACATCGAACGCAAGGTCGCTGCAGTGATGGAAGCGTTTATGGCTGCGCCGTAAAAGTCCTGTTGTCTTTGTAACATCTGAACGTTGAACACATGTTTGGTTCGCCTGTGCATCACCGCACACCACGGCCGGCAACAGTCAGAACCATGCGACGACATCGAAAATGCGTCTTCTCGCGGCTACAATACGTCATTGTCGCAGAAGTATGGACCAGTTCATTGAAAGACTTAGGCACCATGAACAGCGAGCCTTTCGATGGTGGGCGCACTAGGGCTCGAACCTCGGACGCGCTGATTAAGAGGCAGCAACTAAGCTGAAACATAAACCTTCAAGCGAAACCAGTTGGTGCATAACGGTATGATTTCGCTGGATCCCCTCTGAAGGACAGAACCTAGGCGATTGCAAAGTGTTTTTGCACTGCTTTCCATGCGCTTACCAATTCACCTTCAGAGCGACCTACAATGCGCCTTACTAAGCAGGTCCTGAAAGACTTAAACCTTCCGCCCGGGCGGACTGAGCTCATTTATATTGATGAGGCTCTTGCCGGGTTTGGTCTGCGCGTGCGTGCTGGCGGGAACTACACTTGGATCGCACAATATAGGGTCGGCCAAAGGCAGCGCCGCATGACCTTCGGCACGTAGGAGATCGTTACCCCAGAAGAAGCACTTGGAATGACCGCGCTTACGAAGAGAGTATGGAACATTTGATCCCGTACGCTGATCCCCGGGTGACGTTGATGGGGATAAGGCCCCAGATTTCCGAGTGCAACTTGTCGGGCTAAAGGCTATGGCGGGCGTCGACTCCGTACTCTGATTGATCTGTTTGGGCCTCGGCCCACTCCGTATCATCAGTCGGCACTGATCAAGGAACGCTGTAGGAACTCAGTTTAGATCAAATTTCAGGGTCCGCTGATATCAAATCTGCGGAAAACGTCGAAATATGCTTTAGGGTTCTTAACGTTGAACAACGCTTTTATCTAAAAAACAACGCGTCATTTATTCCCGCGACCATTTAGGAAGCGTATGGGAAGCAGAATTTGCACTACTTAAGAGACGGAGAGGGAAGGTGCAATAGGATCGCGTGGCATGAGACGAACAGTGGAAATTCACTATTTCAATTACCAAGAGATTTTACTGAAGGCCATTGAATAGGAGACCCCTGACGCATCAGACATTTGGAAAGCAATAACCACACTCAGGCAAATGCCGGAAGAATTAAGCATAACATTAAGCGAAGGTAGACCGGTGAGATACACAAAACTATCCGCGTATGGAGTCTTTCTTCAATCCATACGCATCTTCAATGATATGGGCAAAAGAAAGATAGAGCTGCTCTAACCGATCAAAGCTCCCCCCATCTTGCGTGATCGGACCAGCACTATTCGCAATCGCGACAAGCTGAAGAACAACGTCCTCTTTTGGAATTGATTTATGGTATTCTTTATTTTTGACGGCCATTTCGACGCCAGAAATAATTAATTTATGGAGATTGACCCCGAATTCAGTCAAGGCGGCCTGAGCGGCAGGACTGATCACATCACGCTCCATCCGCATCCGGCCGATGAGGCTCCATGGATGGGCAGTTTTTCCTGTCGGATTATATTGCAGATAACGCTGCCGATTGGATTCCATCATGCCAACGATTTTTTCTGAAAAGCGTTTTTGACTTTTCCAATTCTCAGTCCACTTCTTCATTGTTTCGGTAACGTAGTCGATGATTACTTCTTCGCAGAGTTTTGCTTTGTTACCGAAATAATAGTGGATGTTGGCTCTCGTTGTGCCAAGATACTCTGCTACATTTTTAAAGCGAAATCCCTGATAGCCATTCCTGATCAAGAGCTCGGTCGTTACCGCCTTGATTTCGTTGCGCATCGAAATATTATTATGTCCAGATGTCATTATACTATCGCCTTGCAACTTTTTCTTCCACAGTGATCTTTACACCATAAGCCGCTTCATAGGCCGAACGTATAGCCTCTTCAGAACGCCCCGGCTTCAAGGCATCTCCTATGATTTCAATGGAAAGAGAGCCATTCAGGATTGAGCGGATATCACTGCTCCTACCAGCACGCAAGCGCGTATAGAAATAGCTTCGGACAGTCTTGTTTTCAGCGATCCGCTTTAAGAAGCCGCGCTTCACCAAGCCGGACTGGAGCGCCGCGTTAATCATCGGGCCGGTGCCCCAGCGATAACGCGCCCCGCTTGCCACAACAACATGGTCAAAACCGATTAAGAGGGATGGGGTCTCAAGAACATCTTTCTGCATTTCAAAAATGACACCACGTTCGAGACACATTGCGTGCAACGATGCAATATAATCTTGAAAACTGTCTGCACGCGGCTCAACATTTTGGAACAGAGGCGCGTCGGCGACCACACGGAATGCGCCACCAATTTGATCCATCTTCTCAAACACGGTAACCTTATTCGATTGCGCCATTAAAGACGCGTAGGATAAACCGGCTGGGCCACTTCCGATGACAGCGATCCGTTGACCGCACCGCACGAGCGAGCGTCGTGAAAAGAGAGTTTCGCGACCAGCCTCTGGATTGACGAGACAATAAAGCTCATGCCCCTCGCGCATTCCGTCGACACAAGAATTGCAGCCAAGACAGGCGCGGATCGCCCGCTCATCACGAACCTTTGCAACCCAATCCGGATCGGACAACAATGGTCGCCCCATGGCGATGTAATCCGCTTGCCCAGACAGAAGCGCTTGCTCGGCATCCTCACGTCGACCCAAGCGCCCGACTGCGATTACGGGGACTCTCACCTTTTGCTTCACGGCGGCTGCAAATTTGAGAAAAGGAGCACGGCCTGCCCACATCGGCGGAATCATAATTGCTGCGGTAGGCGTCGAGCGATAATGCCCACCTGTCATATGGATCGCATCAGCGCCTTTTTCCGCAACGAGGCGTGCAATTTCTACGCCGTCTTCGGGTGTCATTCCGCCTGAGAAAAAATCATCGCCATTCATCCGGAAGATGACTGCCATTTCCGGCACGGCGCGTTTGACCGCTTCAGTGACTGCGCAAGCAAAGCGAGCCCGGTTTTCTAAAGAGCCGCCATATTCGTCAGCCCTGACATTCTCGATGCCATTCATATATTGAGAAATGAGATAACCATGTGCGCCATGGAGTTCAACGGCATCAAATCCTGCTGCTGATGCTCTTTGTGCAGCGGCCGCAAATGCATCAATCGTCTGCGCGATACGTTGCCGTGTCATCGCCTTCGGAACAATTACCTCTGTATGCCCCTCTTGAACGGAGTGCGGGACATCGGATGGTGCAATAGGCTCTTCTCCAGCAATATCGATCCGCGTATGGCCGCCACCATGACCAAGCTGGATAGCGGCTTTTGCACCTTCAGCATGAATGGCTGCTACCAGCTTTGTAAGGCCAGCTAAGAAACGATCATCATAGATACCGAGTTCATAGTGACGATGGCGTCCCGCTTTCTCCGGCGACGCCATTTCAACAGTAATCAACCCGACGCCGCCGCGAGCACGAGCGACGTAATAGGCGATCGTCTCGTCCGTCACATAACCGTCTCGATCAGCCTTGCGCGTTGTCATAGGCGCCATGATCACGCGATTAGGCACTTGCAGCGGGCCAATAGAGCCCGGCTGCAAAAGTGGACTGGTTTGAGCTAGCACGCGCAAGTCAGAGACCTTCGGCGCCAGACTTGCCGATCTTTCCGGCTTTCAAGGCGCCTTGAAGTTTTGCTCGTTCTTCTGCACTAATTTTCATCAAAGGCGGCCGCACAACCGCCTTATCAACCCGACCTAGCAAGACCAAAGCCTCTTTCATTCGATTATGCATGTCTAGGAAAGGCGGCGCGTAGAAAGCTTGAGCCAGAGGATAGATACGATCATTAATCGCCTGCGCAAGACTGAGATCGCCAGCTTTGACAGCCCTGAAAAGCGCCACCTGCAAATCTGCGATCACACTTCCCGCACCGGATAGGAGGCCATTGGCACCCATCGTCAGCGAGGCCATCAACCATGAGGAATGAGTAGTCAGAACAGTGATGGGGCGTGGCAAAGTCTGAAATGTCCGGATATGTCTTTCGTGTAGCATCGCATCATTCGACCAATCTTTGATCGCTTTAATGGTTGGTACGGCATCGAAAAGTTTGAGTAGCGTCTCAAAGGTATACCCTAGCCCTCCAGCCATCGGATATTGAAACGCGATGATCGGCAGATCGGTAGCACCAGCAATACGTTTATAATGCTCAATCGCCATCTCAGGCCGTAATTGACCACCCATCTGCATGCTGTTCGGAGGAAAGACAAGAAGTGCTGATGCACCTTCCTTTGCTGCCATGGCTGCAAGCTTCGCGGCTTCCATACTGCCGTCAGCATAGATGCCATTAATTAGCGGAACCCTGTCACCAACCTCTTCGAGTGAAGTCACCAGAATGCGCCTCTGTTCGTCAAAATCACAGGCGTGCACTTCTGACGCGTGACCGTTCACCGTAACAGCCGATACACCATCAACTAATGCGCAATCGGCGAGATGTTTGCGGGTCTGCTTTTCATCGATTGACATATCGTCGTTGAGAATGAGCAAAGTTGCAGGAATTACGCCTTTGGGCTGGAAGTCTTTAAAACGGGGCATCGCTTTCTCCTTCAATCATTCCAGGATCCACCGGTGACACTGATCGTCTCGCCGGTGATGTAAGAGGCTTCATTGGATGCAAGAAACGCCACGGTTTTGGCGATGTCTTCTGGTGTTCCGGCTCGTCGCGCAGGAATTGATTTGACGCGGTCTGCAGCAAGCGTAAGCCCTTGTGCAGCGCGGTCCTTCTCTGACTCTTCACGCATTCGCGTCTCAAGAATTAGACCGGGGGCTACGGCATTAACGCGCACACCATCGTCACCAACCTCGCAGGCCAGAGCTTGTGTTAGGGCGATGATTGCAAACTTAGATGCACAATATGCACCATAAGAATGGACACCGGATTTGCCCATCCATGAACTGATATTGATGACAGCGCCCGATCGCTGGCGGACCATCAGCGGCACAACCGACCGTGTGACATGATAGACCCCATCGACATTGATCCCGAAGGTCTGCTCCCAATCCTGATCCGTCATGTCCAGAATTTTACCGATCCGGCAAATCCCGGCATTATTCACGAGAATGTCGATGCCCCCCAATGTACTCACCAGTTCGGCCATGCCTGCTGACACTGAGGATTTAATCGAAACGTCACCCAACACCGAATGGCAATGCGACCCTTGAGCCCTAATGTGCCGCATCGTTTCACCGGCTGCTTTTGCATCGATATCAAAAATGCCGATGGAGCAACCTTCTTTGGCTAGGCGCGTTGCAATCGATCGACCAATACCGTTTCCGGCCCCTGTGACAATGGCGCGCTTGCCCTGTAATCCGTACATGGTTTTCTCCATGATTAGCGTGCCGTCCAACCGCCATCGGCAGTCAACATTGAGCCTGTGCAGAACGAGGATTCATCGCTGGCCAAAAACAGCATGGCGCGCGCAATTTCGATGGGTTGGCCGAGTCGGTTCATCGCTTGCCGCTCTTCCAGCGAGCGTCGCAATTTGGCGGCATCATTCGATTTTCGAAAGATCTCTGTAAAATATGGTGATTCAATCGTTCCAGGCGCAACACAATTCACGCGAATTTTGCTATGCACATGATCAAGTGCGACCGCACGTGTGAGAGCCGCTACAGCCCCTTTTGAAGCGACATAAGCAGCACGATCTGTGATGCCCACGACCGACACCGTGGAGGCCGTATTGACGATCGCGCCACCACCTTGTTTTTCCATCACAGGGATTGCGTGTTTGCAGCCAAAGAAAACACCCTTGACATTCACCGCCATCAAGGCGTCCCAGTCTGCTTCCGAAGTGTTGACCACCGTACCAGCGAAGCCATAACCAGCATTGTTGACGAGAATATCGAGCCGGCCGAATTGAGTGACACAAGCCGTAATCATAGCTTCGACTTCTACCTCGCGCGTAACGTCAACCCCATGTGAAGTAGCCACATGCCCCACATTCTTTATCTCTGCTACGACACGCTCGGCTGCGGCCAGATCGCGATCAGCGACAAGCACTTTTGCACCTTCTGATGCAAATAGGATTGCTGCTTCACGCCCAATGCCCGATCCGGCACCCGTGATAATGGCTGTTTTCTCTCGCAGTCTCATCACTGCCTCTCCTGACTTACCTGTTTGTTAGTAAGAACCAATGCCACGGCTTATCTCCCCAGTCCGTCAGACCATGCGGATCGGCGAAAAATGATTCATAATGGCGCGCGCGACGGAATGAGCGACAAGCATTGAGGTTTTGGGGTTATCCGGAGCTGGTGCGTTTACCACCCGCACCTCCATGGTGCCGACCGGTCCTGCTACAGCGATAGTGTGCGTGTTTCCCGTTGCGCGGCCATCAGCGATTACAGTCACATCAACGCGATCAAACCCCCCGGCCGCCATAGCAAGCGTGGCAGCAACATTCAGATTAGCGGGATAGCGCGCCGCCGCCCCGGCCGCATCGCCGTGATAGAGCGTCACCGGTTTCGTCGCTGCCTCATCCTGCAATCCAAGGCGTTCAATTTCCTGCTGCCAAGCCGCTAGCGGCTTACGGGATTCATATCGTATGCGCGTTCCCGGAACGGCTCCCACCGCATTCACATAATCCACGCCGGCGAGGGCTCCCGCTGGAATGAGCAGGGCCGCGCAGCCATTTCGCGCAGCAGTTTCAAGTCGCTCTCGAAGACCGGCATCATGGAGCGCGCCGACAGAGGAGATAAGAACATCGATGCCGTCTTGTAACCAAGCAGAGACCAAATCGCGCACAACCGCTTGGCCGGCCGCCTCAACGATCAAGTCCGGCGCAAACTCATCAACGTCTTCCAAATCGTGCAATGTTTCCAAACCCTTTGGCAGCACTTCATGGCCAATATTGCGACGGAACACAGCAAGACGATAGCCAGATACAGCCTGTAGATGCGCCATGATTGCCTGCCCAATCGCACCATAGCCAATCAACAGAACGCGACGTTCACTCATGGCGCATCTCCGGCAAAGGCCGTAAGCCGCTCAATAAAAGGCTGTGTTCGGGTCACCGGAAAGAAATGCCCGCCTGAGGGCAGCATCGTGATTTGGCTCGCAGGCAAAAGTGCCGCCAATTCGTTTTGATGCAGCGGCGGCACGATGATGTCGTCTTTAGCTCCCAAGATGAGCGTTGGCATGGTCAGCGACTTGAGCATTCGACGTCCATCATGCGTGAGAAGGGCATCAATACGCTCTGCAATAATCGCTTTATCCTGCTCATTACGCGGTGCACTGGCGGCAGATTTTTCGAAAACAGCCCAGTGATCCTGAAGCCAATCGGGCGGATAGGAGAGCAGCGCCGCCGATTCAACATAGGCCTGTGGCGCTGTCATCAATAGACTTTTCCGCATGGAGAAAAGCGCGTGCATATAGGGGCCCGCTTGGATCCATGTTGCGCTCAGAATGGCACGCCGAAGGCGTGTTGCCGCCATTGTTGCCATACATTGCACGATGCAGCCGCCCGTCGAGTGGCCGAGCACCGTGGCTTGGTTGATGCCGAACGCGTCCAAAACACAAATGGAATCATGGGCCAATGTTGCGATCGTACATGGCGCCGTGCCGCGCGTACTTCCTGAGATTCCGCGCTGATCAAATCGAATGATTGTAAAATGCGACAGGAGCCGTTGGACTACGGGTGCCCAGAAGCCCGCCGTTCCACCCAAACCGCTGATCAAAAATAAAACAGGGCCATTCCCCTCGCAATAAGCGTGGAGAATGGCACCATCCGATGTTTTGACCTTAATGCGTTCAGGGTGCACCGCCATTGTCGTTCACTGCAGCGGTGAATAGGAGACGGGCGAAAGGATACGTGAGTTTTGAATATCGATAAGCCCATCGACGCGCTTGAGGTAATCCTGCCAACGTGGATCCGCGAGCATTCGCGCCCGGCGCGCCATACGATCATTCAGACTCTCGTAGCTCCACAAAGCTACCACATGGTTCAATTCACCGATTTCACTTGTGAAGTAGGCGATGAACGTTCCCAGATGTTCTTTCTGCAACGGCAGGCCGAATTCGCCATAAAGCTTGACGAACTCTGTAAGCTTCCCCGCTTTGATGCGATAATCACGCTCTTCATAAATCACGGTGTCGATCCCTCCTTAGTTTCCGTACATCCATTTGGGAAGCCAAACAGCAACATCCGGAAAGATCACAACTATAGCCAATGTGATTAATTGGCAGACGATGAAGGGAACAACACCGATATACATTTGCTTAAGTGTGATTGAAGGTGGTGCAATCGCCCTGAGATAAAAGATCGATGGCGCCATGGGCGGGCTGAGATAACTCGTCTGCAGCACAACAAGGAACAGCACCGAAAACCAGAGCGGATCGATCCCGAAGCCCTTCACGAGCGGAATGGCAATCGGGATCACAATCAGCACTATCGAGATCAGATCGATGATGAAGCCGAGCAAGAAGGCCGCAAACAGGATGACCACAATCACCGACCACGGTGAAAGGCCAAAGGTCTCGAGAATGCCCTTTGTCACCGCCATACCGCCGGATGCGAAGAATACGCCCGAGAACATGCTGCCGGCCAAAACAATGGCGAGGATCATCGCAGTGATCGACACAGTTTGCATGCAGGCCTGCATCAGCAACGACCAAGTCATTCTCCGATATAAGATGGACAGGATGAGGACGCCTAGCGAACCGCATGCGGCCGCCTCAGTAGGGGTCGCCAGGCCCATGAAGAGCGTTCCCAGCACGGTAAAGATGAGAAAGCCCGGCGGCACAATGGCCAGCAAGGTATATTTGATCTTCTCGCCAAAGCTTCGCGTGTCTTCTGTCGTATCAGGCGGGGCTAGCTCGGGCTTAATGAGACAGACGATGGCGATATAAAGGATGAAGAGGCTCGACATCAAAAGTCCGGGGAACAAAATTCCCGCAAGCAAATCTCCGACTGGCAACATCGCAATCGGTGCTAGGACGACTACTGGAACGGAAGGCGGAATAATCGTTCCAAGCGAGCCACCGCCACAAATTGTGCCGGAGATTAAGGCGTGATTGTAACGGCGCTTCATCATGGCTGGGATTGCGAGCATGCCTACCAGCGTCTCGGTGGCACCCACAACACCACTAGCGGCTGCAAAAATCGTGCACATCAGCAGTGCAGCAATGGCCAATCCGCCGGGGATGCGGCGTGTCCACATACTCAGTGCATCAAACAAGCGCTCCGCGATGCCCGCGCGTTCAAGAATAGAACCCATAAAGATGAAGAGTGGGATCGCGCCCAAGACATAATTGGTCGCAACATCGTCGACACGCGAAACCAGCTGATGCACGAGATTGGGGCCGAAGCGCCAGAGCCCGAAACCCAGCGCCGTAATCATCATCGAGAAGGCAACAGGAATCCCAAGGAAAATTAGGCACATCAGTGCCGGGAACATCCAAACGACGATTTGCGAGCTCATGCGTGCGACTTCCCTGGCTGGCCACCTAGAGCGGCCAGAAGATTTTCAAGAAACTTCCCAAATGCCTGAAGAGCAAATACAGCAAAACCAACGGCATAAATCACGCGATAAGGCCAAATCACCGGATTCCATGCCGATAGGCCAGATCCTTCGCCGGTGCGATAAACAATTTCGACATTCTTGATCAATGTCATCGTCATCCAGACCAGCATCGCCGTCAGGATCAGATAGGCGATGGCGTCGATTGTAGCAATAATGCGCGGATGGAGACGTTGATGGATAAAATCCACGTTCACGTGCTGCCCTACATGCAGGGCATATGACAGGCCCAACAAAAAGATAGTTCCCATCATCATATAGCTGAGTTCAAAAGCCCAGATGGTGGGAGCTGAAAAGACATAGCGGCTGATCACTTCGAAAACCATGGCAAAAACCAGCGGCAAAACAAGGACAGACGCGATTCTCCCGGACATGTCTGAAATTTTTCCGATGAGATTGATAATGAACATGGCTCTCCCCTCGCATGAAAAGTGGCGCGGCAGGAGCCGCGCCACCTTCGTGATTAACGCGTGCCTGTCGCGAAACGAATTTCGCTCACCAGGCGCATATCTTTCAGATAGGCTTTTTGGCTGTCGTAGACCTTTTTGAACCATGCATTGCTGGCGGCCTGCTTATCAGCCCACTCGTTTGATGCCTTCACAACGGCATCAACGAGGCTTTGATCAACCTTGATGATTTCGACATTCGGGTTGGCCTTGATCTGCTTCCACGCGTCCATGTCGCTTTTCATGTAACCGATATAGGTATCGAGCATGGTCATGCGGCCGGCAATCTCAAGAAGCGCCTTATCGCGCTCGCCGATCTTGGCCCAGACATCTTTGTTGAAAATGCAATCATGCGCACCGGACGGAGCATGTAGACCCGGCGTGACGACATATTTAGCGACCTTGTGGAAGCCTTCTGGAAGGTTGACGCCTGGGCCTCCCCATTCAATCGCATCCACCACTTTACGCTCAAGTGCGCTAAACACTTCAGAGCCCGGCAGCACGACCGTAGAAGCGCCAAGCGTCGGCGCAATTTCTGCCCAAGATGACGACGTGCGGAGCTTCAGCCCCTTCATGTCCTCTGGCTTGCGCACTGGCTTATGCGAATGCAGGAAAATTTCTGTTTCCAGCACGCCGCAAGGAATGGCAACGACGTCGAATTTTTCCTTGCGCCACTGCTTCCACAGGTCTGCGCCGCCACCCATGTAAAGCCACATCATCATTTCTTCAGGATTGGGGCCACCCGGCCAACCGCTGAAAATTGCGCCAGTCCGATCTACTGCCCAATCATAGCCCGGCCAAGAGTGGCCAGCATCTGCGACGCCCTTCTGTACCGTTTCAGTCACTTTCAGCGCCGGGCCGAGTGATCCGGCCGTAAACACGTTGATCTTGATACGACCTTCCGTGAGTTGATTCACAAGCTCAGCATAACGCTTTGCGCCGATGTCGAGCCAATGGCCCCCGGCCCATGGCGTCGCCATGTTCAATTCCATTTTATTCTGCGCCGACGCTGCACCAGCAGCGACCGAAACAGCGCCGGCAACAACCAGCCCCATCGTCAGCTTTTTCAAGATATTCATTATTGCTCTCCCTGTGTCTTCCACTAAGTCCACGATCACGCAATCACCCGTTTATGGGCGCAGCAATGGCCGCCTTCCTGCCCGCCAGACGTCCTGATGTGAACGCCCAAGCGAGATGATGGCCGTGCCCTTCCAACAAAACGCCGCCCTGCCCGGCAGATCCTGCCGCGTACAGCCCCTCGATCGGTTCGTTTCGCTGGTTGAGAACACGGAATTGATTGTCGATCTTTAGCCCCCCTTCGCTAAAGACGATCCATGAAATGGCCGGCCCGAGTGCATAATAAGGCCCTTTTGTAAGAGCGGCTGGCGCACCTGGGTTATTGTTTCGCTCTGCATTGCTCGCTGCGACAGCGGCTTTTACAGCATCTACAGGAACTTTGAGCTGCGATGCTAGGCCGTCGAGCGTATCAGCCTTGTGGAAAATGTCATCGCGCGAGCGCTCATAATCCTCGAGATAGGCGTAACCTACGCCCGGCGCTGTCGAGACATAATACGGCCATTGCGAGAATTTTTGCGCTACAGCGTCATCGAAAACGATAAAGGCTTCTTGCTGCGGCTGGCGCCCAATTGAATCCTGCGGCCGATCAAACTCGTTACAGAACCGTTGACCGTTTCGATTGATTAAAATAGCGCCCTCAGAAAATAATTTCAGCGAAGGCGCGAGAAATGTCGTCACGAAGCCAAGCAAAAACGGCCGCATAATCTTTTGCGGCACAGTACGAATCGCAAAATTAACGCAGCGGGCAAACCACCGGCTCACGGGCAGGCGCGCGATGGGGCTTGGATGAGGCGGCGCCTTGAAGCGTATTTCCGGCCCCCAGGCGAGATCGCCATTCACAACGGTGGCACCAACCGCTTCACCCATTCTTTGACCATCGCCAGTACTCAGCGGATTGACGCCCGCAATGTCCAGCAACGGGCCCGACATATACTTTTTCTTATAAGCGAGGTCAGCTGAGCTAAAGTCGCCTGACGCGATAATGACGCCGCGCCGCGCGGAGAAGACATGTAGCGCTTTGTCACCCTTGACATGGGCGCGCACGCCAGTGACGCGATCGTCTTCAATGATCAACGACTCGGCTGATGTTCCAAGGCGAAATTGCACGCCGAGTTTTTTACAAGCTTTTTCAAGGTGAACAATGAAACCCCGAGAATGCGGGATAATCGCATGCAAGCGCGGTTTTTGATGCGGCGGTTCGGGCAGCGGGCCCATAAATTCAATTCCGAGATCCGTTAAAATAGCGATGGTCTCAGGAATTTCATCGACTAGAAGGCGCCGGAGCTCGCGATTGTCGCGATTGGCGAGCGAACCGAAGAAAAGCTCCATATCGCGAAAATGCGAGTCGGGATCGTCATCGATCCCGGCTTTTTTCTGAAGCGCTGTCGAACTGGCGCAGATTGTCCCAACAGAGAGGCGGGTCGTGCCGCCGAGCTGCTCACCCTTTTCCAAGACGAGAACAGACCGACCATGCCGCGCGGCAGCATAGGCGCTCATGAGGCCGGTTCCCCCGCCTCCAACCACCACAACATCCACGCTGTCAGCCTTCATTCCGTCCCCCCTACTGACACGTAAGTCAGTTTAGCCTTGCGGCCTCCCCTGTCAATCGGCGATCAATCTTGCGGCGACCAGCGGCGCGAAGTTTCAGATTTATCGTCGTAAGCGCCCTCAAAAATGGAGGCGGCGAGGGTGGCGCGCACATGCAAAATACCCTCCCCCACATTTTTGAAGCCATGCCGCTTGCCGGCAGGGATCAACACCGATTGGTTGGCCGTGACAATCAGCTTATCATCACCGACAGCAATTTCAGCGGTTCCTGCAATGACTTCCAACACCTCTTCGACGGCATGAATATGCATTGGTGCACCCAGGCCACTGTCGCAATATTGTTCAAAGATGCAGAGCTGGTGCCCCCCTGAGAGAGCCGATACGCGCATCCGGGTCATGACGCCATCGCGCCATTTCTCCAACGGCTGCACGTCATGATCAATTGCTTTGGCCATGATTCTCCGTCCCCCGACGTGTCAACTTCCACTGACTGACATGCAGGTTAGTGAGGAGCCGGAGCAATCGTCAATGGGGAACTCGCCAGAACGGCACGGGGTTGTGGATCAGTTCGAGATGGTTGCATCCGGTTTGCAGCGGACCCAAGAAAGAGCCGCAAAGGAAACCCTTAGCGTTTCAACGTGCGAACCTTGAGAAGATACCAGAAAAGACCAGCGCCTTGCAGCACGGTGAGAATACCAAACGCCACCTGATGCGATTGCACCAGCGTCCAGCCAGATTGGGTGAGGCTATTGAGGAGAATGCCATAACCAATTTGCACGCCAAATGCGCCCATAAAGGTGCAGAAATTAAGCGCAGTATTTACTCGTCCCGCAAGCGTCGGCGCAAAGCGCGCGGTGAGATCCGCAAAAGCGATATTGCCCACAGCATAAAATACACCGCGCAAAAACCAAATGAGACGCGTATCGCCAACACCCAACCATAGGCAACCCATGAGTAAGAGCCCGATCAAATTGCAGATCGTCATGAACTGACCAGGTGACACGCCCAACCGTCGCAACGGATCAACAAGCGTCGCAGTGGCTAGCCATCCGCACACCATAGCGACGGTGGTGAGCAACATATGAAAAGCCGCTCCATCGCGCGTTTCACCGCTCACATCCATCAACCAGGGAACAGCCCATAAGCCCTGCAGCGCAACAAATCCGCCGAGGCCGCTCGCCGTCATGGGTGCATACGTCCAGAAGACTGAACTTTTCAAAATATCGGCCAAGGCTTGCAGCTGTCTTTTAAAACTCTCGGTGGATCGCGTGTTGGGCTTTTCAGGTGTCGTGAACACCACAATAGCAACCAATGTTGTCAGAGCCGCCAGCACGAAAAACATGTGGCGCCAACCGAGCCAATCAACGCCGCGCGCGAGTGGAGTGGTGGCTGCCAAAGCGCCTAACCCACCTGCAACCATCACAGCAGCGTTTAAAGATGGCAATCGTTCAGGCGGGTACCAGACAGCGAGAACCTTGAACGAAGCCATGAGGCACGCGCTCACACCGAGCCCGATCAAAGCTCTTGCTCCAACCAATTCAAATAGATTGGTCCCGAGCGCGAAGCCGATACAGCCCAACGCAGCAATGAGCAGCAGAAAAGCTTCAACACGTCGCGCTCCATAATGATCAAGAAGAATGCCAAGCGGCAATTGGATCGACGCAAAAGTCAGAAAATATGCGGCCGTCAAAACACCAAGATCGGCTGCGGACAACCCCAAGGCCGCCGAGAGATCAGGCGCGATGATCGCGTTCACGTTGCGCAAGAGGAACGAAACGAAATAGCCTGCTGCGAACGGAATGAGTAGACGAAAAGCTAGGTGCATGGAGGTGGCATTAAAACCTGACAGCCGATATCTCCGCTTCTACGCTTTCTTGAGACTGTTGACGACCTCGCCTTAACAGCTATTGCCGGCTGCCGGGCGGACAGCTCAAGCCTAGACGCCAATTAACATTGAAATGTGCAGATGAGCGAAGTTTCGCCGCGCTTTCCATTCGCTTCCCGAGAGCCAGCGTAACGTCTCGTTGGGAAGCAGGATCTACAATTTTTCTTGTCGTTTCAAGGCTTTCGATGGTGGGCGCACTAGGGCTCGAACCTAGGACCCGCTGATTAAGAGTGCCTATACATTTATTATTTTTCAATGACTTATAGAACTGTCTCGAACCTTTGTCTATAACTTATTCGGAAAGCTTAGAATTAGATTTCATAAAACTCAGATTTTTCTAAGAAACCCCAGCCGCATAGGTAGATCAGACCCAAGAACCATATTTTCTTGCAATTGAAAGAGATGAAGCAAAACAAAACTAGTTACCTCACCACAGTTAATAGAGGCGACAATTACCTCTTTCTAAGATTGCAACTCGCCATCCGTCTTTTTCCATTACTCTTTCAGAGGTATATTCACCCGTATTCCGATCAATTGTAATTTCGACGTCATTTTTTTCGGTGATATAAA
>JAIYCE010000089.1 GCA_027488155.1 Hyphomicrobiales bacterium
CGTCCATTTTGATGGCGACATCGGCATGGATCAGGCGTGAAGAGGATTTGAGCGCGGGATATCGGCTCAAAACCGGCGCACAAACAGCCTCGTCACCATGCAGAAGAAAGAACGTGTCGGGGTGCTTCTGAAGCGTGAGCGCGGCTCCGGCGAGCACGACTTCGGGCCCATGATCGCCCCCCATCGCGTCGAGCGCGATCCTGACTTTGCCTGTCGTCACAGCTCTTGAAGCCTCGTTACTCGCTGCGCAGGCCGAAAGGCTCG
The DNA here is from genome assembly GCA_027488155.1 of Hyphomicrobiales bacterium. GTDB lineage: Bacteria > Pseudomonadota > Alphaproteobacteria > Rhizobiales > Beijerinckiaceae > TNE-4. Next base: position 265 of record JAIYCE010000089.1, read on the forward strand.
ATTCTGAGAACAGTCGCGCAGGCGGCGGGACAATAGCCGACCGCCGTCAAAGGGCAAGCTGCAATCCGGCCAAAGCGTCTAAAGACCCTAGCCACCCTTCAACTTGGCGAGCGCGGCAAATGGGTTTTCCTTGCCCGCATCCTCCTCATAGCGGAAGTCGCTGTCCGGCTTCCGGGGATAGGGATCAAGTCCAAGCGACAGAAACTCTGCGGTCACCGCACCAACATCAACTTTGCCATTAACGATCGGATCGGGCAGATCCTCTTCGTCTGCATCGTGGGAGACGGAGGCCTCAGCCGAACCGTCGGCGCTGGCATGCTCGGAAAAACGCATCGAGACAGGTTCCTCAAGGACGGTCTCGAACGGCTCCAAAGTGACGACACATGTTCGGGTGAGCACCGCATGCAGCTTGCCGGTAAGGCGCACCTGCGATCCACGACGCAATAAGCGATACTCAGCCTTCAGCGAGGTCAGTTTGGGCGCGTCGATCCACTGCGCGACAGTCGCGCACTCATCTGGGGTCGCCTCGAAATGGAGATCGAGGCCGCGCTCTGGAATGTCAGCGACCGCAATCATGCGGCGCAGCGGTAGGCTGGCCTTGTCGATCATGTCGGTTCCCGCACAAGAAAGGTTGCAGCTTGCGGCCACTTGATGGCGGCCTCCGAGATAGAAGAAAAAGCTGTCTGTGAAAGGGCTTGTCTGGCTGCATTCACATATTGACTCAAATCACGGCCGCCATCGATGCGACCGGCATCGCCAAAAACGTTACGGGCAAGCGCTACGGCCATAGCGTCATCCCCCAGTGCGAGCGCTTCGTTGTAGGCCTTTGCACGCCCCAAGAAATGGGAGGCGATGCGCTTCATCCGCTTGGGCACGCTGATGTCGCCAACGCCCATCTCACGCAAGGCCGCATCGAAGCGATTGAACAGATCGTCGACGAAATCCTGCGCGAAATCGTCGGCCGGCGGGGGCAATTGCTTGAGCCGTTCAAGCACGAGAATGGCGTGCAACGTCAGCAGGTCGAACCGGCCTTCCACCGTATCGGGCACTCCGGCCATAGCATAGAAGGCGGGCTGACGGCTGGCATCCGTCAAAGACGCGTATAGCGCGTCGAACAGCGCCTGATTAGCCTTTCTACGTTTCCAAAACCCGAACATGTCCTACCCGGCCTCCCTGCGGTCCGATCAGGCCCAATCTTGCTTTTGCCCATTTCGCGGGTTACGGCATGAACAAGGCTGACCGCAACTAAATAGTGCCGCGCGGGCGTTTCGGGAGATGGTTTGCATGACAGAGACGACGACTTTTCGCCGCCGCAGCCTCTTGATCGGCCTTGCCGCGCTGGCCTCCTTGGCTCTGGCGGGATGCGGCGAGCAGACCACGAAGGGGCACATCTTCGACGAGGAGCTCGTCGCCAAGATCAAACCGGGCATGGACGGGCAACAGGTCCTGCAATCCATCGGCACTCCCTCGACCGTGTCGACGGTGGGTAACCAGACTTGGTATTACATCAGTCAGGAAACGGTTCAGCGGTTTCGGTTCATGGTACCGACCGTGACAAACCAGCGGGTGCTCGCGATTAATTTTACAAAGAATCTGAAGGTCGAGAGCATCAACAATTTCGGCATTGAACACGGCAAGGTGTTCGACTTTTCGAAAAATGAAACGCCGACGGGCGGCGCCGAGCTATCGGTGGTCAAGCAGCTGCTACGCGCAACGGGTCAGGGTATCCCGTAAACCGCCTTATGCTTAAAGAAAGCACTTCGATGTTCAATAAAAACCCCGCAAAGCTCGCGCCTTGCGGGGTTTTCTTTAGCTAAAATGCGAGATTAGGACAGGTGCGCCAAAACCGCCAGCAGCAAGAGCGCCACGATGTTGGTGATCTTGATCGCCGGATTAACGGCGGGACCCGCCGTGTCCTTGTAGGGGTCGCCGACGGTATCACCCGTGACCGACGCCTTGTGCGCATCGCTTCCCTTGAGATGCTTCACGCCATCCTTGTCGACGAAACCATCTTCGAAGGATTTCTTTGCGTTGTCCCAAGCACCGCCGCCTGACGTCATCGAGATGGCGACGAACAGGCCGTTGACGATCACGCCGAGGAGTGACGCACCCAGCGCCGCGAAGGCATTGGCTTTCGAACCCGAAATCAGCAGCACGCCGAAATAGGCGACGAGCGGCGCCAAGACCGGCAACAGCGATGGGATAATCATTTCCCGGATCGCGGCCTTGGTGAGCATGTCGACAGCGCGACCGTAATCGGGACGCTGTGTGCCCTGCATGATGCCCGGCATTTCGCGGAACTGGCGGCGAACTTCTTCCACCACAGCACCGGCTGCGCGACCAACCGCCGTCATGGCGATACCACCGAACAGATACGGGATCAGACCGCCGAAGATCAGGCCCGCAACGACGTAGGGATTGGAGAGGTCGAAGGAGACCGTGCCAATATCCTTGAAGTAGGGGCGCCCTTCGGCAATGAACGATTGAAGATCGTTCGTATAGGCGGCAAACAGCACCAGCGCACCGAGACCGGCAGAACCGATCGCATAGCCCTTTGTGACAGCCTTCGTCGTGTTGCCGACCGCATCGAGCGCGTCGGTCGAGTGACGCACTTCCTTCGGCAGACCGGCCATCTCGGCAATGCCCCCGGCATTATCAGTGACAGGCCCGAAAGCATCGAGCGCCACGATCATGCCAGCAAGACCAAGCATCGTTGTCACCGCGATGGCGGTGCCGAAGAGGCCAGCGAGTTGGAAGGTCGAGATGATGCCTGCAACGATCACCATCGCGGGAAGCGCCGTCGATTCAAGCGACACGGCGAGACCCTGAATGACGTTCGTGCCATGGCCTGTGACGGACGCCTGAGCGATCGACACGACCGGGCGCTTGCCCGTGCCGGTGTAGTATTCCGTGATCCAAACGATAAGGCCGTTCACCACAAGGCCGATGATGCCGCAGATGAACAGGTTGGTTCCGGTCAGCGACATGCCGGCGACTTCACCGAACTTGCCCCAACCAACCGTCAGGCTCGTCGCCGCACCCAAACCCACGACCGAGAGGATCGAGGTCACCCACAGGCCCTTGTAGAGAGCGCCCATGATGTTGTTGTTCGGACCAAGCTTCACGAAGAACGTGCCGATGATCGAGGTCACGATGCAGGCGGCGCAAATCGCAAGCGGATAGAGCATGGCCGACAGCACGATGTCCTTGCCCGCAAAGAAGATCGCGGCCAGGACCATTGTGGCGACAACGGTAACAGCATAGGTTTCAAACAAGTCCGCGGCCATGCCGGCGCAGTCGCCGACATTGTCGCCGACATTATCGGCGATTGTCGCGGGGTTACGCGGATCGTCTTCCGGGATGCCGGCTTCCACCTTGCCGACGAGATCGGCGCCGACGTCAGCACCCTTGGTGAAGATGCCGCCACCCAGGCGGGCGAAGATGGAGATCAGGGACGCGCCGAAGCCAAGGGCAACAAGCGCATCAATCACGACGCGGTCGCCGGGCTTCATGCCCATCGGGCCGGTGAGGATCCAGAAATAGACAGCCACGCCCAAAAGCGCGAGACCGGCAACGAAAAGGCCTGTCACGGCACCCGCCTTGAAGGCGACGTCGAGACCGGCTGCAAGCGATTGCGAGGCGGCCTGTGCCGTCCGCACATTGGCACGGACCGACACGTTCATGCCGATGAAGCCAGCGGCCCCCGACAAAACAGCGCCAATCAGGAAGCCGATGGCAACAGCCCAGCCGAGCAGAAGCCCGATGATAACGAAAAGCGCGACGCCGACGAACGAGATCGTCGTGTATTGCCGGCGCAGATAGGCTTGCGCACCTTCAGCAATGGCGGCAGCAATTTCCTGCATACGCGCCGTGCCGGCATCGCGCCGGTTCACATCGGCGATTGCCCATACGCCATAGGCGATGGCCAATAGCCCACCCAGAATGATCAGAAAAATCATTGTGTTGCCGTCCCTCATTGCAACCGCGCGGATAAGGTAGGCTCCGCCCGGGACCGGTTTCTTACGTCCGGTCTATGGTGATTCCCGTCTCCATATGGAGATCGTGAGCAAACCCTGCCAAAAATGGGCAGCGGAGGCAAATTCCACCCGCTCAAGCGGTGGCGCTGCCCTGCCGTGTTTTGACCGATAGCCAAACGAGTGCGACCCCAGCGAGGATGAGAGGCGGAAACACCACAAGATTGACGCTGTTCCAGCCAAGCGTTGCGAGCATCTGGCCCGAGGAGAACGAGCCGATCGCCATCATGCCGAAAATCAGGAAATCATTGAAGGACTGCACCTTGTTGCGCTCTTCCGGACGATGGCACTGCGTGACCATTGCGGACGCACCGATGAAACCGAAATTCCAGCCGACGCCAAGCAGGATCAGACCGATCCAGAAATGCCAAACGGTGATACCCGCGATATCCACAACTGCGGCGGCAGCCAGCAGAAGCAATCCCGCCGCTATGACGCGCGACGTGCCGAACCGGTTAATGAGATTGCCCGTGAAAAAGCTCGGGCCATACATCGCCAGAACATGCCACTGGATGGCATTATTGGAATCCGTCAAGGAATGGCCACACATCCGCATCGCCAAAGGTGCCGATGTCATGATGAGATTCATCAATGCATAGGACGTCACGCCACACAAAGCGGCCGCGATGAATTTTGGCTGCGCAATGATCTCGCCAAGCGGACGACCGCCCGTCCCCTTGCCCACAACTGGCTTGGGGATGTCGACTCGCGAGACAACGAAGAAAGCAATGATAGCGACCACAATCTGCGCCGCATAGCTGGCAGCGAACAGATGCACGCTCAAATTCATCGTCATGTTGACGAGTTGCGGGCCGAGCACGCCCGCAAAAA
>JAIYCE010000054.1 GCA_027488155.1 Hyphomicrobiales bacterium
CCCGACCGCAATCCCGGTGACGCGGAAGCGGAAGTTAAGTTCAAGGAAATCAATGAAGCCTACCAGATCCTGATGGATCCGCAGCAGCGTGCCGCTTATGACCGGCACGGCCATGCCGCGTTCGAACAAGGCCGCGGTGGTGGATTTGGCGATGGCTTCGCCTCCTCCATGGCCGATATTTTCGAAGATTTGTTCGGCGATTTCGCAGGCCGCCAGCGTGGTGGCCGTGGCCAAGGTGGCCGTGAGCGCGGTTCCGACCTGCGCTACAATCTCGAAATTAGTTTGGAAGAGGCGTTCGCGGGTAAAACCCAAGAGCTGAAAATTCCAACTGCGATGAGCTGTGAAGCCTGTACGGGCACAGGCGCGAAAGCTGGGTCGAAGGCCAAGACCTGCTCGACCTGCGGCGGCCATGGCCGCGTACGCGCGCAACAAGGCTTCTTTGCCATCGAGCGCACCTGTATGGCCTGCCAAGGCCGCGGCGAGACGATTGAAAATCCTTGCCCCTCCTGCCGTGGCGATGGCCGTGTCATGAAGGAGCGCAACCTATCGGTAAACATTCCGGCGGGCGTTGAAGATGGCACGCGCATTCGCTTGGCCAATGAAGGCGAAGGCGGGTTGCGCGGCGGGCCGTCGGGCGATCTCTACATTTTTCTTTCCGTCAAACCGCATCAGCTTTTCCAGCGCGATGGGGCAGATCTTTTCTGCCGTGTCCCGATTTCAATGGCCAATGCTGCGCTCGGTGCTGACATAAAGGTACCGACGCTCGACGGGCAGGAAGCAGAAATCGCCATCCCAGAAGGCACGCAGACCGGGAAGCAATTCCCGATCAAAGGCCGTGGTATGACAATTCTGCGGACGAAAAATCGTGGCGATCTGTACATCCAAGTCGTTGTGGAGACGCCGCGCAATCTCAATGCCCGTCAGCGCGAATTGCTCAAGGAGTTTCTGGCCGAGAGTAATGGCGACAATCAGCCGGAAAGCGAAGGATTCTTCAGCAAAGTGCGTGATTTCTTTGCAGGCGGAAGCTGATGGTAGGCAATAGCGGGCGTTCGCGATCAAAATCCCTGTCGCGCCTTGAAGAGCGTTGGCAGGACGAAGCCCGTTTTATCAAATCCTGGTTCGACAAGCCGCTCGTTACCGGCGCAATCTCGCCATCGAGCCCGGCGCTCGCCAAGATGATGGCACGTTATGTCGATCCGCTTAGCGTAGGACCCATAATCGAATTAGGTCCAGGCACCGGCCCGGTAACGCAGGCCTTGCTCGAACGTGGCGTGGCTGAAGAACGCCTTGTTCTCGTTGAATATGATCCTGTCTTTTGTGAGATGCTGGCGCGCAAATTTCCAAAGGCGCGGATCGTGCAGGGTGATGCCTACGGCTTTTTTGAGACAGCCGGTGCCATTCCCGGGGCTGCGGCCATCGTCTCGAGCTTGCCCTTATTCACAAAGACCGAGGAGAGGCGCATTGCGCTCGTCGAAAAAGCGTTGGAACTCGCGCAGGACGATGCTCCTTTTATTCAATTCACTTACGCTGTGATGTCGCCCTTACCGCTGGATGAGGCGCGCGTGGAAGCCCATGTCTCGCCTCGTGTCTGGCTAAACGTGCCGCCTGCCCGTGTCTGGGTCTATCGGCCGATGCGCGGGCCCATGTTTCGTCGCAAGAAGAACGATCTTGCCGATACGGTGAAAATCGGCACACGCTTCGTCCGGCGCGAGTTTAATGCGAGCCGTGCTCGGCTTGAAATGAAAATTGCCCAAGGGGCAGGCCGTTTGCGCCATAATCCACGCCTGAAGCCAGCGCTCGATTTCTTCGAGAAAATCGGAGAAGTGATGGAATCGCCGCGTATCAATAAGCGGCACAGAAAATCGAAGCCGCGCCGCGACCATTGAGGACCACTGTTATGTCTCACTTGGACGATGCCCGCGATCGCATGATCGTCGCGCTTGATGTCGCCGATACGCTCAAGGCCGAAGCTTTGGTGAAGCAACTCGGCGACAGTGTGAGCTTTTACAAGATCGGCATGGAACTCGTTTATGGCGGGGGCTTGGACTTTGCCCGCGATCTCGCAGCCTCTGGCAAGAAAGTTTTTCTCGATCTGAAACTGCACGACATTCCCAACACGGTGAAGAAAGCCGCTGCACAGGTTTCGCGCCTCGGCATGACCTATCTTACAGTGCACGCTTTCCCGCAGACGATGCAGGCTGCACTCGAAGGCACGCAGGGAACGGGAACAAAAATTCTCGGCGTCACAGTGATGACGTCTTATGACGATGCCGACCTCGCAAAAGCCGGTTACGCGATGGGCGTGAAGGAATTGGTAGCGCGTCGTGCGCAACAAGCGAAAGAGATTGGTATTGGCGGATTGATTCTCTCGGCTGAGGAAGTCGCCGCCATGCGCACTTTGATCGGTCCTTCGCTCGATCTCGTCACGCCCGGCATTCGTCCAGCAGGCAGCGCTGTAGGCGATCAGAAACGTGTGATGACGCCGGGCGAAGCAATTAAAGCGGGCGCAACACGTTTGGTCATCGGGCGTCCGATTACGGAAGCGACTGATCCTAAGGCCGCAGCTGACGCGGTGGCGCGAGAGATTGCAGCCGCGCTCGTGTAATTGAACAATAGATTGCTTGGCCGTTTTACCCAAGACAATAAAGCCGCCCGTTGGGGCGGCTTTTTGCATCACAGCATGGATGGCAGCACGCGGTCGGGTGGGCGGTGTCCGTCCATGAAGGTCTTGATATTGACGATCACCTTCTCGCCCATATCGATGCGGCCTTCGATGGTGGCTGAACCCATATGGGGCAGCACGACAGCGCGATGCGCTTTCACGAGTTTCAGAAGCCGCGGCGAAATAGCAGGTTCGTGCTGGAACACGTCGAGCCCCGCGCCTGCGATTTCATTCGCTTCGAGCATACGCACCAGCGCAGTTTCATCGATGATGTCGCCGCGCGCCGTGTTGACGATGATCGCGTCTTTCTTGAGAAGCTTGAGCCGGCGCGATGACAGAAGATGGTAGGTCGCAGGCGTATGCGGGCAATTGACCGAGACAATGTCCATGCGTGCGAGCATCTGATCGAGCGAATCCCAATAGGTCGCTTCCAATTGCTCTTCGATCGCCGGGGAGACGCGGCGGCGATTGTGATAATGCACTTGCAGGCCGAAGGCGCGCGCACGGCGCGCAAGCGCTTGGCCGATGCGGCCCATGCCCACAATGCCGAGACGTTTGCCGGTGATGCGGTGGCCGAGCATCCATGTCGGCGACCAGCCTTCCCATTGCTCGTTCGGGATGACGAGAGCGCCTTCGGGAATGCGGCGTGATACGGCAAGGATTAGCGCCATCGTCATGTCGGCTGTATCTTCCGTCAGCACGCCGGGCGTGTTGGTGACGGTGATGCCGCGTGAGAGCGCCGTTTGCACATCGATATTGTCGACGCCATTGCCAAAATTGGCGATGAGCTTCAATTGCGGTCCGGCCTGGCCAAGAAGTCCCGCATCGATATTGTCGGTGACAGTTGGCACCAACACATCGGCGGTTTGCATCGCCTCGACAAGAGCGGCGCGCTCCATCGGCTTGTCAGTGACGTTCAACCGCGCATCAAACAATTCGCGCATCCGCGTCTCGACGACATCGGGCAGTTTCCGCGTCACGACAACGAGCGGCTTTTTCTTTGTCATGAAAACGTTCCCCCCTTTGCAGCGCGGCCTAGTGCCGCTTCCGGCCCGAAACCGTCCAATCCTTCACGAACCTTTAACGGTCGCAATGACATGAACAGATGAACGCCGGACGGCATTCCTCCGCCCTCTCTAGCGAGGGGAACGGGGAATGACAATCGCACTGGCGGTCTTCTGCATTCTGGTGCCCGCATGGGGCGGTGGGAGCAGAGTGGGGGATTTGATCCGGAGTTGAGAAGGTATGGCGTTGCGCAATTTCTCCTCGCGCCGACTTTTGGGAGCCTTTTGCGGAGCCCTCGTGGCGTTTCTGGCCGAAACAGCCCCGC
>JAIYCE010000099.1 GCA_027488155.1 Hyphomicrobiales bacterium
GGCCCATGCGCCGGGGGCGATTACAGCCATTCTGAAGGGGGAAGCACCCTTCACGCGTGTCGTTCCGTAAAGGGCTTCAACGGGGCAGCCGGGCAGGGCCTTGAAACAAACCCTTGCAGCGTCGTAAGCCCTTACTCACCATTCTGGACCAAGTAGTCTGGACTAAGAGACAAGACCAAAAGAGGGGCCCGATGAGCACCGAATTCGATCTCGCCGATATCAAGCGTCGCATGCAGGGCGCCATCCAGTCCTTCAAGCACGATCTCGGCGGGCTGAGGACTGGCCGCGCCTCCGCGAGCCTTTTGGACCCGATCCAAGTCGACGCCTATGGCGCCATGATGCCGCTCAATCAGGTTGCGACCGTCTCCGTGCCGGAGCCGCGCCTCCTTTCGGTGCAGGTCTGGGACCGGTCGATGGTAGGTGCCGTCGAAAAGGCAATCCGCGATAGCGATCTTGGTCTCAATCCTTCGACCGAAGGACAGACGATGCGCATCCGCATTCCGGAATTGAACGAGCAGCGCCGCAAAGAGATGGTCAAGGTCGCACACAAATATGCGGAAGAAGCGCGTATTGCCGTGCGCCATGTGCGCCGCGATGGCATGGACCTTCTCAAAAAGCTCGAAAAGGACGGACATATCAGCAAGGACGATATCGAGCGTCATTCTGACCAGGTGCAGAAGGCGACCGATCAATCCGTGGCCGATATCGATGCCGCACTCGCCGGAAAAGAAAAAGAAATCATGCAGGTTTAAAGGCAGGAGAGGGACACCCGCGATGGGGTCTTCGCCCGATCAGAAGGCGATGACGGGTCCGGGTTCTCCGGCCGGCGTGCCGCGCCATGTCGCCATCATCATGGATGGGAATGGGCGCTGGGCTCAGAGTCGCGGTTTACCGCGTGTCGAGGGCCATCGACGCGGCGTGGAAGCGTTGCGCCAGAGCGTCGATGCTGCGGTCCATCTCGGGGTGCAATACCTCACCGTCTATAGTTTCTCGATCGAGAATTGGCGGCGTCCCGCATCCGAAGTTTCGGATTTGATGGGGCTGATCAAATTGTTTATTCGGCGCGATCTTGCCGAACTCCATCGCAATGGCGTGCGCATCCGCATTGTCGGCGCGCCCGACGATGTGCCGCATGATGTCGGCGCCTTGCTACACGAAGCGCAGGAAACGACGCGGGACAATAAGGGGCTGACGCTTGTTGTCGCGTTTAATTACGGCGCGCGGCAGGAAATCGTTCAGGCGGCGCGCCGCATCGCCGAAGCGGTCGCAGCCGGGACGATGCGACCTGAAGATGTGACCGAAGCGAGTTTCGCCAAGCGGCTCTACACAGCCGATATTCCCGACCCTGATCTTGTGATCCGCACCTCGGGTGAATTGCGGCTCTCGAATTTTCTTTTGTGGCAATCCGCTTACGCCGAATTTGTATTCACCGATGTGCTGTGGCCCGATTTCGGGCGTGCCGATCTCGAGGCGGCCATCGATGCGTTTCGTCAGCGTGAGCGGCGTTACGGCGGCTTGTCTCGCGCGGGGTCGCCCGCGTGACGGATACGCAACCTTCAACGCCACAACGCTTTTCTGAACTCTTCCTGCGCGTTGTGTTCGGCCTTCTGATGGCGGTTGTCGCACTTGCCATTGCCATCGCAGGCGACAGTCTTTTTGCATTGTTCTGGACGGTCGCGGCCGTTGCCGTGTTTCGTGAATGGCTTGCCGTGATGGGCGTTGCGAAACAGCGCGCACTTTTTTTGTGGCTTATCGGATCGGTTGGGATCGTTTTCGCAGGCGCGCTCGCTGAATGGTCTCAAAGTCTCGACCCGACGAGTTTGTGGCCTGCTTTGGCGGCATGTGTTGTCGTCGCGTTGTTTGCGCCAAGCGGACGGCGCGTATGGGTCGGTGGCGGCGTATTTTATGCCGGCGTCATCGCGGTCGTGCCGACCGATCTGCGCGGCGATGTTGCCCACGGGTTGGTGTCGATCCTTTGGCTATTCGCCGTGGTTTGGTTGTCCGATGTCGTCGCTTATTTTGCCGGCCGCACGTTTGGCGGCCCGAAATTGTGGCCTGCCGTCAGTCCGAAGAAGACGTGGTCTGGTGCCGTCGGTGGATTTGTCGGCGGCGTCGGCGGTGCGCTCCTCGTCGTCCATATGATGGCGTCTTTATTCGGATTCGGTTGGTATCGTGGGCCGGTGTTAATCGGATTGACGATGGTCGCGGCAATTGTCTCGCAAGCGGGCGATCTCTCTGAATCGGCACTGAAGCGCCATTTTGGCGTCAAGGATTCAGGGCATCTCATCCCCGGCCATGGCGGTGTGATGGACCGGCTCGATTCCTTCTGGGCCGTTGCGCTTTTCCTTTATCTTTCCGTTCTCGTACTCGGGCCGCCGCAATGACCGTCAAACGTCTCGTCATTCTGGGAGCCACAGGTTCCATCGGTCGTTCTGTTGCCGATGTTGTGCGCGCACATCCCGATCGGTTCGAAGTTATGGCCGTTGTCGGTGGCGGCAATGCCGACGCGCTTGCGGCCATGGCGCGTGAATTGAATGCAGGTTTTGCAGCTGTTGCCGATGAAGGGCAGGGCGAGGCGCTTCGGCGCGCCTTGGCCGGTTCTGGCATTGCGCATGGCGCTGGCGATAAGGCGGTCACAGATGCGGCACGGACGGCGTGCGATCTCGTCATCGCTGCGATTGTGGGCACCGCGGGTTTGTTGCCGACATTTACGGCCCTGTCCCATGCGCCTGCCATTGCGCTTGCCAATAAGGAATGTCTTGTTTCGGCCGGTTACGCTTTCATGGCCGAAGCGAAGAAACGCAATGTTGCAGTGCTACCTATGGATTCGGAGCACAACGCGATCCATCAGGCGCTCGCTGGCCACAAGACCGACGATATCGAGACAATGACGCTCACCGCATCGGGCGGCCCTTTCCGCGATTGGGATGCGGCGGCTATTCGCGTTGCGCGTCCCGAGCAGGCACTCGCGCATCCGAACTGGAGCATGGGTCGCAAAATCACGATCGATTCTGCTTCCCTGATAAACAAAGGGCTTGAATTGATCGAAGCGCATCACCTTTTTGGGATCGCCGCTTCCAAGCTCGATGTCGTCGTTCATCCGCAATCTATTGTCCATGGTATGGTGAGCTTTGCCGATGGCGCTGTTATTGCCGGGCTAGCATGTCCCGATATGCGTGTGCCGATTGCGCATTGCATGGCCTATCCGGATCGCCTGCCGCTTCAAACGAAACGGCTTGATCTCGCGGCTCTGGGGCGGCTCGATTTTTCGGCTCCCGATGAGACGCGGTTCCCCTGCCTCAGGCTTGCGCGTGCAGCTTTGGCCGCCGGGGGAGATCGCCCGACGGTGCTTAATGCGGCCAATGAGATCGCGGTGGCAGCGTTTCTTGATCGGGCGATCCCCTTTGGTGGGATTGAAGCCGTTGTTGAGGGCGTTTTGGAGATTTTGCCGCATCAGGGCGCGCCTGTATCGGTTGGGGATGCGTTGGCGATCGATTTCGAGGCCCGTCATCAGGCGCGGCGCTTCGTCCAGTCGCGCTTGTCAGCGGCACAGTGAAGCCTCATTTACGGCGCATGGGCTAGTGTGCCCTTTTGATGGAGTCCGCTTGTGTCGTTTTTCGCTGCCATGACTGGATCGCTGCCGTCGTTTCTGACGGCGATTGTCGCGTTCCTGTTCGTTCTGACCCTGATCGTCTTCGTCCATGAACTCGGGCATTATCTGGTGGCGCGCTGGTGTGGCGTGCGTGTCGATGTGTTCTCGGTCGGGTTTGGGCGCGAAATCTTCGGTCGCACGGATCGTCATGGCACACGCTGGCGTTTGAGCCTGATCCCGCTTGGCGGTTACGTGAAATTTTTCGGCGATTTCAACGCCGCCTCGATGCCGGATCCCGAAGCGCAACACCTGAGTACGGCCGATCGGGCCGTGACACTGACATTCCAGCCGGTTTGGAAGCGGGCAGCCATTGTTGCGGCTGGACCTATCGCCAATTTTCTATTGGCGATCCTGATTTTTACGGCGACATACATGGCCTATGGCCAGCAGATCATGCCGCCGCGCGTTGCTGCCGTGGTTGCCGGCGGTGCAGCCGCGCAGGCCGGTTTTCAACCAGGCGATCTCGTCCTGTCCATCGACGGCAAACCCATAGAGAGTTTCGCCGATATCCAACGGATCGTCTCTTTGCGAGCCGGTGATGCGCTTCAGTTCGAGGTAGAACGCAAGAACCAGCTTTTGACGCTCACAGTCGTGCCACAAAGCACTGAAGTGACGGCGCTTGGCGGCAAGCAGCGTATGGGCCGCATTGGCCTTCAGGGCATTGCCGACATTAATCAGGCGGTGGTGAAGACCTTTGGACCGGGCGAGGCCATGGTTATGGCAGCCCGTGAAACTGGCCGCCAGATTGGTGATAATCTGCGGTTCATCACGCGCGCCTTCGAAGGTCGCGCCGAACTGAGCCAATTGTCGGGGCCGATTGGCATTGCGCGGGTGGCTGGCGAGGTAGCCTCAGTTTCGCTCGTCTCGCTGATTGCACTGGCGGCCACCTTGTCGGTTTCGATCGGACTCGTGAACCTTTTCCCAATCCCCATCCTCGATGGCGGGCACCTCGTGCTCTTGGCCTATGAGGCGGTGGTCGGCCGCCCCTTAAATGCCACAGCTCAGGAATGGGCGTTTCGTGCCGGTTTTGTTCTTTTGATGGGCTTGATGGCTTTTTCCCTCGTGAACGACATTGTACGATGAAAGATGGTTAATAACCTGTTGCATTTAGGCCTCTTTTAACCATTTCCGTGAGAAAGATGGGTCACAGGGGGGGTAGAATCGCGTTCTGTTGGCTTACAAGCGTTTGCACAGTCTCTGAAAATTAGTAGAAAGCGAGACGAACAATCGGGATTCCGATTGCTCCACAGCTTCTACGAGCCTGACAACAACAGGACGGACCTTCGATGACGTTCGAGAAATTCGGCAAGACGGCGCTTCTCAAGCATGGCCGGAACGCCACTCTCGCCTTGGCGCTTCTGCTCTCCAGCGGGGTGGCTTTTGCTCAATCCGTTGTCGTGCAAGGAAATAAACGCGTTTCCACGGACACGATCCGCTCCTATGCGGTGGATCAGCCGGCGGCCGAGGTGCAGAAGGAACTGATGCAGACGGGTCTGTTCTCGTCTGTCAGCGTTTCGAAGCGTGGTAACCAGACGGTCATCACGGTCAAGGAAAACGACACGATCAACCGCGTTGCTTTAGAGGGCAACAAGAAGATCAAGTCCGAGCAACTCATCCCCGACTTACAGACGAAGGCGCGTGGTCCGATCAATCAGCAGGCGATTGATGCGGACGTGCAGCGCATTAGGGAAATCTACCAGCGTTCCGGCCGTGGTCTTGCGCAGGTATCGGCCCGTCTTGTGCCGCTGCCGAACGGAACCACAGACGTGGTGTTCACTGTCAATGAAGGTGACAAGACCGGCGTGAAGTCGATCGAATTCGTCGGCAACAACGCCTATTCCGCACGCACCTTGCGTGACGTGATGTCGACGACGGAGTCGAATTTCCTGTCATGGCTGAAAACGTCCGACGTTTATGATCCCGACAAGATCGCAGCAGACGAAGAGCTCATCCGTCGCTTCTATTTGAAGAATGGCTATGCCGACTTCCGGATTGTGAGCACCAACACCGTGTTCGATCCGCAGGCGGCCGGGTATAAGGTTGTCATCACCGTCGACGAAGGCCGCCAGTATAAGGTTGGCAATGTCTCGGTCGACTCGCGCATTAAGGACATCCAGTCCGACCAGTTGCGCTCGCGCTCGTCGACCTCCGAAGGGTCGGTCTACAACGCTGAGCAGGTCGAGAAGACGCTGCAGGCGATGACGCAGGACGTCGCGAGCAAAGGCTATGCGTTCGCGCAGGTGCGTCCGCAGGGCCAGCGCGATCCGGAAACGGGTAAGATCAACATCAACTATGTCGTTGAAGAAGGTCCGCGCGTTTATGTCGAGCGCATCAACATTCGCGGCAACACGCGTACGCGCGATTACGTGATCCGCCGTGAGCTCGATGTGGGCGAAGGCGATGCCTACAACAAGATCATGATCGACCGCGCCGAGCGCCGGTTGAACAATCTCGGCTATTTCTCGAAAGTCCGCATTACGAACGAGCCGGGTTCCACGCCCGACCGCGTGATTATCAATGTGGATGTCGATGATAAGCCGACAGGTCAGTTCTCGATCGCCGGTGGTTATTCGACCTCCGACGGCTTCATCGGTGAAGTCGCGATCTCTGAATCGAACTTCCTTGGCCGCGGCCAGTATGTCCGCCTCGCGGGTACGTATGGCCAGTATTCGCAGGGTATCGATTTCTCGTTCACCGAGCCGTTCTTTATGGATCAGCGGCTTGCGGCGGGTTTCGACCTTTTTGCGAAGTATTCGGATAACACCCTCTATACGCGTTACGCCAACCAGATGATCGGTGGCACGCTGCGTATGGGTATTCCGTTGACGGAAGAGATTTCTGCCTTGATCCGCTATTCGGCGTATCAGCAGAAGATTACGATCCCGAACACGGTTTCCACGCCTTACAATGACTGCTTCTTCCCGATCCCGGGTTTCACTGCTTTGCAGGCGAATGGCTCGACGATCATGCCGGGCAATCCGGGCTTTTATTCGAACTCGCTCTATACGGGTTGCGCGGATAATGGCGAAGCGTCGATGGCGGTTAAGGAAGCGCAGGGCACAACCTTCACTTCGCTTGCGGGTTACACGCTTGCTTACAACACGCTGAATAACAACAAGAACCCGACGGGCGGCTGGTATGCCGAACTGAAGCAGGACTTCGCCGGTCTCGGTGGCGACGCCAAGTACATTCGTACCAGCGGTGAGGCGCGCTACTATCAGGAACTGATGAATGACGTCGTCGGCTTCCTGAAAGTGCAGGGCGGTTACCTGTATGGCTATGGCGATCAGAACCTGCGCATTGTCGACAATTTCTTCATGGGTCCGAACCTCGTTCGTGGCTTCGCACCGGCTGGTATCGGCCCGCGCGACATCACCGTGAACCCGCAGCAGAACGCACTTGGCGGTACGACCTATTTCGGCGGTACGGCTGAAGTGCAGTTCCCGATCTACGGCATCCCGAAAGAGTTTGGCATGCGCGGCGCTGTGTTCGCTGATGCCGGTACGCTGTTCGGTTATGACGGGCAGACAAACTTCGCCAACAAGGTTCCTGGCGCGACCAATTACTGCCCAACGCCGGGCAGCCCGACGACGTCGTGGACCTATCAGCCAACCTGCATCAACGTGGTGGACTCGAGCATGATCCGCTCTGCTGTCGGTGTGTCGCTGTTGTGGACCTCGCCGCTCGGTCCCATCCGCTTCGATTGGGCGTATCCGCTGTCCAAGCAGCAATACGACCAGACGCAGTATTTCCGCTTCTCTGGCGGCACCTCATTCTGACGAAGGGCAGAGCCGGGTCACTCCCGGCTCTTTCTCTCTCACCATCATGAGCGATCCTTTTTTCTTCTCGCCCTCTGGCCCCATCACGCTCGGCGAGATCGCCGCGCTGACCGGAATCGCGCTTGACGATGGGGCTGATGCGGCTCGCCGTTTTACCGGGTTGCAACCGCTTGACCGTGCGGGTCCGGCGGATGTCGCGTTTCTCGACAACCCTAAATATGCTGAGCAGCTCGATGCGAGCTTAGCTGGTGCCTGTTTCGTGGCACCTAAATTCCGAGGCCGCGTTCCCGCTGGGACGGCGGCTCTGGTTACGCCGCATCCTTATCACGCTTATGCAGCGCTCGCGGCGCGGTTCTATCCGGCGGCGATGCGGCCGGACGCTGTGTATCAGAAATCCGGCCTATCTCCGGCAGCCCATATTCATCCGGAAGCGCGGCTTGAGCCGAATGTAACGGTCGATCCCGGTGCGGTGATAGGCGCTGGTTCTGAGATCGGTTCGGGCACTGTGATTGCGGCTAACGCGGTGATCGGTCCCGGGGTCCGCATTGGGCGGGATTGCTCGATTGGGCCTCATGCCTCGCTTCTTCATGCGCTCGTCGGGAATGGTGTCATTATTCATGGCGGTGCACGCATCGGCCAGGACGGTTTCGGCTACGCTATGGGCCCGAAGGGGCACATGAAAGTGCCGCAAACGGGCCGTGTGATCATTCAGGACAAGGTCGAGATTGGTGCCAACAGTACGATTGATCGTGGCGCGAGCCGTGACACGGTCATCGGTGAAGGCACCAAGATCGATAATCTTGTGCAGATAGCCCACAATGTGGTGATCGGTCGGCATTGCGTGATCGTGGCACAGGTTGGCATCTCGGGATCGACTACACTTGAAGATTTCGTCGTGCTTGGCGGGCAGGTGGGTGTGGTTGGGCATTTGCGTATCGGTGCAGGATCGCAGATCGCAGGCTCGAGCAATATTGCAGACGATGTGCCTCCGGGTTCGCGTTGGGGCGGCACGCCGGCCAAGCCGATCCGGCAATGGTTCCGTGAGATAAACACGCTGGCCGCTCTCGCTAAGAAAAAAGATGGCGGTTCGGGCGCTGGCGATTAGTTGATTTGGAGGCTTCTATGAGCGGTGAACAACAGGCTGAATTGGGAAGCGCAGATATCATGCGCATTCTCGAATTGCTGCCGCATCGCTACCCGTTTTTGCTGGTCGACAAGATCATCAATATGAAGGGTGACGAGAGTTGCATCGGCATCAAGAATGTAACGTTCAATGAGCCACAATTCACCGGGCATTTTCCGCAGGCTCCCGTACTGCCCGGCGTGATGATCATCGAAGGTATGGCGCAGACTGCGGGCGCGTTATGCGTTGCCTCGCGCGGCGGCCGCAAGCCTCGGCTCGTCTATTTTATGACGATTGAACATGCGAAATTCCGCAAGCCGGTGGTGCCGGGTGACCGGCTCGAATACCACATGACCAAGACGAAACAGCGCGCGACGATGTGGTGGTTCCGCGGCGAGGCCAAGGTCGATGGTCAACTCGTGGCGGAAGCAACTGTAAGCGCTATGCTGGTGATGGACGATCAATGATTCATCCTTCCTCCGTAATCGATCCGAACGCGAAGGTCGGCAAAGATGTACGCATCGGGCCTTTCTGCATGGTTGGTCCGGACGTTGAACTGGGTGACGGATCGCATCTCATCAGCCATGTTGTTCTTGCAGGGAAAACGAAGATCGGCGCGCGTGCACGGATTTTTCCGTTTGCCTCGATTGGGCACGAACCGCAGGACTTAAAATTCCACGGTGAGGATTCGCAGCTTTACATTGGTGACGATTGTCTTATCCGCGAGGGTGTGACGATCAACCCCGGTACTGAAGGCGGCGGCTTGATCACGGCGATCGGTCACAAATGTACATTCCTTGCCAATTCGCATGTGGCGCATGATTGCCGCATTGGCAACCACGTCATTTTCTCAAACAATGTCATGCTTGCAGGTCATTGCCATGTTGGCGATTATGCCATTATCGGTGGTGGTGCGGCTGTGCATCAATTTTGCCGGGTCGGCGCACATTCTTTTGTGGGTGGCCTCTCGGGCGTCGAGAACGATCTCATTCCTTATGGCATCGCCATCGGCAATCGCGCGCGTCTTGCGGGCTTGAACATTGTTGGTCTAAAGCGCCGCGGTTTTGAACGCGATGCCATTCACGATATTCGCCGCGCCTATCGCCTCCTGTTTGCCGACGAAGGCACATTACAGGAGCGTGTGGCTGATGTTGCGCTCGAATTTGCAAGCCATCCGCTCGTCCATGAAATCCTCGATTTCATCCGCGAAGGCGGTAACCGCTCGATCTGCACGCCGCGCGACAGCGAGGGCTGAATTATGC
Organism: Hyphomicrobiales bacterium; assembly: GCA_027488155.1. Classification (GTDB taxonomy): domain Bacteria; phylum Pseudomonadota; class Alphaproteobacteria; order Rhizobiales; family Beijerinckiaceae; genus TNE-4. Next base: position 9,817 of record JAIYCE010000099.1, read on the forward strand.
GCGTCGGCATCGTGGCCGGAGGCGGTGCTTTTCCCGGCGAGATAGCCGTGGCAGCGTGTGCCGCAGGACATGACGTCTTCGTGCTCATGATCGTCGGATTTGCAGATGCGGCGCTCAAACGTTTTCCGCATGGCATGGCAGAGATCGTCGATTCTGATCGCATTCTTGGCTTGCTGCGGGACGCTAAGGTCGATGCTCTCGTGTTGGCGGGTGGCGTACGCCGTCCCGCAGCCTCGACGCTTTTTGCGCTGGCGACTTCTTCACGCAAACGTGAGATCGTCCGGCGTCTGCTTGGTGGCGGCGACGATCATCTGTTGCGGGCTGTCGTTGCGATGTTTGAGGAAGAAGGATTTCAGGTTCTTGCGCCGCAAATTGTTGCGCCGGGGATTTTGATTGGTCAAGGTCAAGGCGGCATCGCGCCTTTCGCGTCCGAATGGCAGGATGATTTGCAAAGGGCGCGCGATCTTCTCACGGCACTGTCGCCGTTCGATGTCGGGCAGGGATGTGTTGTCGCGCGGGGGCAAATCCTTGCCGTCGAGGGACCGGAAGGCACCGACGCCATGCTCGAGCGCGTCGTGCGGATGCGTCGGCGCTTCCGTTTCTGGCGGCCACGCGAGACCGGTGGTCTGCTCGTGAAGGCACCTAAGCGGGGGCAGGAGCGGCGCGTCGATCTTCCGGCCATTGGGCCGCGGACCTTCGTCAACGCTGCGCGTGCAGGTTTGAACGCAGTGTGCGTAGCTGCGCAAGAGGCGATTGTGATTGATCGCGTTGCCACGCTATCTGCGGCGGATCGGCACGGTGTGTCGCTCTTCGGGTTTGAACCATGAAGATCGGAATCATTGCTGGCGAGGCCAGCGGCGACGAGCTTGGTTTCAAGTTAATGGCCGCGTTGAAGCGTCGAGCAATTGTTAACTTCATCGGCGTGGGTGGACCACGCATGGAAGCCGAAGGGCTTTCGAGTTTTTTCCCGATGGCTGACATTGCGGTAATGGGCCTTGTGCCCGTCATCAAGAAATTACCGACACTATTGGCCCGTATTCGCGAGGCAACAGAGGAAATCATTGCCGCGAAGCCGGATGTCCTCGTTATCATCGACAGTCCTGATTTCACGCATCGCGTCGCTAAGCGGGTGCGGAAGGCCTTGCCTGATTTGGCTATTGTCGATTACGTCAGCCCGACCGTGTGGGCATGGCGTCCGGGCCGCGCTAAAGCGATGCGTGCCTATGTCGATCACGTTCTTGCTCTGCTTCCGTTCGAACCGGCAGCACATCAACGGCTGAATGGTCCCGCTTGTACTTATGTCGGCCACCCGCTGACTGAAATTCTTTCAACGCTGCGTCCTTCTGCGGACGAAGTGCAGCGGCGCGCCACGAAGCCCTATCGTCTTCTCGTTTTGCCGGGCAGCCGCCGTTCCGAGATTCGCCGTCTGCTTGGGGTTTTTGGTGAGACCGTCGCGCTGGTCGCGCAGAGCATCCCCGATCTGGATGTCGTGCTGCCTGCCGTGCCGCATTTGCATGAAGAGATTGTTGCCGGCGTCGAATCTTGGTCGCTCAAACCCCGTATCGTCACGGGCGTTGATGCAAAATATGAAGCGTTTCGTACAGCGCGTGCCGCGCTTGCGGCATCGGGTACGGTGACGCTTGAATTGGCTCTGGCACAGGTGCCTACGGTGGTTGCCTACAAAGTCTCGAAGGTTGAAGAACAACTGAAATATCTCATTACAGTGTCCACCATCGTGCTGCCCAATTTGATTTTGGGTGAAAATGCCATGCCCGAATATCTGCAAGCGGATGCGAGTGCTGAGAATTTATGTGCAGCGCTGATCCCATTATTGGGCGATACACCAGAGCGTTCCGCACAGTTGAAGGCGTTCTTGAAACTTGATGATCTGATGCGTCTGCCGGAAGGCACGCCCAGCGACAAGGCTGCGACGATCGTGCTGGCGACGGCTTGCAGAACTGACCGCACGGGCTGACGAACAACAGCGTAGGATCGCATTAAGGCGACAACAAAAAAGCGGGCTATAGCCCGCTTTTTCAATTTGATTGCTCTGGTCGATCAGCGTTGATTGACGGCAATGTAATCGCGCTTGCGCTCGCCGATATAGAGCTGGCGCGGACGGCCGATGCGCTGGGACGGATCTTCAATCATTTCTTTCCATTGCGCGATCCAGCCGACCGTGCGAGCGAGCGCGAACAGCACGGTGAACATTGAGGTCGGGAACCCCATCGCCTTCAGCGTGATACCTGAATAGAAATCGATGTTCGGATAGAGCTTCTTCTCGACGAAGTAATCGTCTGAAAGCGCGATGCGCTCGAGTTCCATCGCCACATCGAGCAGCGGATCGTCCTTGATGCCGAGTTCGCCCAACACTTCGTGCGTTGTCTTCTGCATGATTTTGGCGCGCGGATCGTAGTTCTTGTACACGCGATGGCCAAAGCCCATCAGACGGAACGGGTCGTTCTTGTCCTTGGCGCGCTTGATGTATTCAGGAATGCGATCGACGCTGCCGATTTCCTGCAGCATTTTGAGCGCCGCTTCGTTCGCGCCGCCATGGGCAGGGCCCCAAAGGCAGGCCACGCCAGCCGCGATGCAGGCGAATGGGTTGGCGCCCGAGGAACCGGCAAGACGCACCGTCGATGTCGAAGCGTTCTGCTCATGGTCGGCATGCAGGATGAAGATGCGGTCGAGCGCACGCGCAACGATCGGGTTGACCTTATACTCTTCGCAGGGGACGGCGAAGCACATGCGCAGGAAGTTCGACGTGTAGTCGAGCGAGTTCATCGGATACACGAAGGGCTGGCCGATCGAATATTTGTAGGCCATGGCTGCCAGTGTCGGGATCTTTGCGATCATGCGCATCGACGCGATCATGCGCTGTGTCGGATCAGAGATGTCGGTCGAGTCGTGATAGAACGCCGACAGCGCGCCAACGGATGCCGTCAGAACCGCCATCGGATGGGCGTCGCGGCGGAAGCCTTGGAAGAAGCGCATCATCTGCTCATGCACCATAGTGTGGCGCGTGATGCGGTAATCAAAATCGGTCTTCTGCGCGGCGGTCGGCAATTCGCCGTAAAGCAGCAGATAGCAGGTTTCGAGGAAGTCGCAATGCTCGGCGAGCTGTTCGATGGGGTAGCCGCGATAGAGCAGGATCCCCTCATCGCCATCGATGTAAGTGATCTTCGACTCGCAGCTGGCCGTAGAGGTGAAGCCGGGGTCGTAAGTGAACATCCCGGTTTGGCCGTACAATTTGCCAATGTCGATGACGCTCGGGCCGATTGTGCCCTCTTTGACGGGCATATCGACGGATGTGTTGGCGACGGTAATGTGAGCGCTCATTGGCTTTTTTCCTGGCCGGAGTGGGACCACGATGCCCGAGCCTTGCCGCATGGCGGGAGGATTTGCCGCATTGCGGCAAGCCCCTGCGAAAAGGCCGGATTTCGTCAAACGGCAGAATTGCTAACGCACTTTCGGCAAGGGTTCAACCACACCGAAAGGCGAGTGCTGCGCCCTCATGCGGCTTGGTTCACACCGCGATGTCGGCGAGGCGGGCAAGGGTTTCTTCGCGTCCAAGCACGATCATCACGTCGAAAATCGGTGGAGAGGTGCCTCGACCGGTCAAAGCGGCACGCAAAGGCTGTGCGATCTGGCCAAGCTTGGCGCCTTCCGCTTCCGCAAAGCTACGGACGGCAGCTTCCGTGCTTTCCCCTGTCCAATCGGGCAGGGCGGTGAGAATTGTGGCGAGCGCGCCTATGCGTTTGCGCGCGATATCGTCGAGAAGGCTCTCAGCCTTAGCGTCGAAATTCAGTGGGCGGGTCGCATAAAGGTAATAGGCGCTATCGAGAAGCTCGATCAGTGTCTTGGCGCGCTCTTTCAATCCCGGCATGGCGGTAAGGAATTGAGCCTTAAGGTCGGGGCTGAGAACGAGCGGTGCGCTATGGGCTGCGCCGACCTCGGGCAGAATGGTTTCAAGCGCCTCGAGAATGTCTGCGTCGCTGGCGGCGCGCATGTAATGGCCGTTCACGTTTTCGAGCTTGGTGAAATCGAAGCGCGCGGGTGAGCGGCCGATCCCACCGAGATCGAACGCAGCGATCATCTCGTCGGTTGTGAAGAATTCCTGATCGCCATGGCTCCAACCGAGGCGGACAAGGTAGTTGCGCAAAGCGGCAGGGAGATAGCCAAGCGCGCGATAGGCTTCGACACCGAGCGCGCCATGGCGCTTGGAGAGCTTTGCGCCGTCCGGCCCGTGGATGAGTGGAATATGCGCCATGACCGGCACGTCCCATCCGGCGGCCTGATAGATCTGTGTCTGGCGGGCGGCATTGGTGAGATGGTCATCGCCGCGGATGATGTGCGTGACGCTCATGTCGTGGTCGTCGACAACGACGGCGAGCATATAGGTGGGCGTGCCGTCGGACCGAAGGAGAACAAGATCGTCGAGATCCTTGTTCTGCCAGACGACGCGGCCTTGCACTTGGTCGTTGACGATTGTCTCGCCTTCCTGCGGGGCCTTGAGCCGGATAACAGGCTTCACGCCTGCGGGCGCGTCTGCGGTTGGGCGGTCGCGCCAGCGGCCGTCATAGCGCATCGGTTTGCCTTCAGCGCGGGCCTTCTCGCGCATCTCCTCGAGTTCCTGCGGGCTTGCATAGCAATAATAGGCCTTGCCTTCTGCGAGCAGTTTTTCGGCCACTTCGCGATGCCGCGCGGCGCGCGAGAATTGGTAGACGATGTCGCCATCCCATTCGAGACCGAGCCAGGTGAGACCATCTATGATGGCGGCGATGGCAGCGTCGGTCGAACGTTCCCGGTCGGTGTCCTCAATGCGCAGCATCATCTTGCCGCCATAGCGCTTGGCAAAGAGCCAGTTGAACAGCGCGGTGCGGCCGCCGCCAATGTGCAGAAAGCCGGTGGGCGAGGGCGCAAAGCGGGTCACAACATTCGACATTGAGAGATCCGACAATCAGGAGATGAGAAAGCGGCGAGAAACGCCGCAAAGTGCAACCGCGCGGCGGTAGTGCCCACGCGGGCCGCTCCTTTAGCATTGAAACGCACGGGGCGTAAGGGCGGGACATGGCAGAGACGGAGACGCGCGCGGGAGTGGCCGGTATTTGGCCTGCTGCAGCTCGGCGCCAAATACCTGCGTCATGGCGCAGCCTGTTGCGCGAGGGCTGGCTCAGTGCGGCTTGGGAGCGTGAGCGCGATGCGCGGCGGCCCTTCCTATTTCTGCCCGTTGGCATGAGTGCAGGTGTGCTGCTGTATTTCGTGGCCGATCGCGAGCCGGCCTTGTGGGTCGCGCCGCTCTTGGTTTGTTTGGCTGCCGCGGTCATGGTCTTGGCCCGAGACCGTGGGCTAACTGGCTTGATGATCGCTGCCATGGCGATCCTCACTATGGCAGTTGGATTTTCAGCATCGGCCTTCAAGGCATGGTGGGCAACAGCACCGGTCGTGCAGCAGGCTGGAGCGCTTAAGGGCACGGGCGTCATCTTGCAGATCGATCGCCGCGGGGCGGGCGCGCGTCTCCTCATCGGCGTCGAACGGATCGACCGAATGATTGCGACCCCTAACCGGTTGCGGCTGACGGCGCGGCAGCCATTGCAACTCGAAGCGGGAACGCGGATCGATTTTGCGGCCTATGTTCTGCCACCGCCGCAACCTTCGCGACCCGGCGGCTATGATTTCGCCCGCGATGCATGGTTTGCCGGGATCGGTGGTGTCGGCAGTTTGCAAGGCAAACCTGTTCCGGCGGCGGATCAAGCACTTGCCTCGTGGCACTGGCGGGCGATAGCGGCCATCGACCGCGCGCGCAACGATGTGACCGCGCGGATTGCCGGGGCCATCGGCGGGCAGGCAGGTGAGGTGGCGGCGGCTCTTATTACTGGCAAGCGCGGCGGTATCAGCGAGGAGACCAACGAAATCCTGAGAGCCGCGGGCATTTATCACGTCGTCTCGATTTCCGGCCTGCACATGGTTTTAGCGGCGGGTATGGTGTTCTTCCTCGTTCGCGCCTTGTTTGCGCTCTCGCCTGCCGCGCTCCTCGCGCTCCCTGTCAAATCCATCGCCGCCGTTGCGGCCATTCTGGCGGCCATCGCGTATGACATCTTCGCAGGATCTGAGATTGCGACCGAGCGCTCCTTGATTATGACGATGATCGTGTTTGGCGCCGTCTTGGCGCATCGGCGTGCCATTTCGATGCGCAACCTCGCGCTCGCAGCGGTGATTTTGATCCTGCTCGAGCCTGAGACGGTCATCGGTCCCAGTTTCCAAATGTCGTTTTGTGCGGTGATGGGACTTGTCGCTCTCTATGAACGGGCTGGGGTGGCGAGCGTGGCGCAGGAGAGCGTAATCCTTTCTCAAGCCGAAGTGCCCGCGCGTGAAGCGCCGCCGCAAAGCATCTTCGCGCGCGCGTTCCATTGGATGGCCGGGCATGGCAAGGCGCTAATCCTCACCACGCTTGTTGCCGAACTGGCGACGGCCCCCTTCGCGCTCTATCATTTCCAGCAATTGCAGCCCTTGGGACTGCTCGGCAACGCGCTCGTTCTCCCCTTGATCTCGGCGGTGGTCATGCCGGCCGCGCTGATCGGCATGATGGCGCTGCCCTTCGGCCTCGATGCCGCCGTCTGGATGGCGATGGGGTGGGGCGTCGAATTGATGCTTGTTCTAGCGCGCTTCGTTGCAGGTCTTCCATTCGCCGTCATGCCGGTGGCGGCACCTGCGGGCTGGGCGATGGCGCTCGCAGTGTTCGGTCTCGTTTGGATGGCGCTCTGGACAAGCCTGATCCGTTGGGCCGGGTTGCCCATGATGATACTTGGCTTTGCCCTCGCATGGATCGGTCCGCGACCTGACCTGTTCGTCACCGGCGATGGGAAGGGTGCCGCGCTCCGCGGTGGCGATGGCCGCCTCGCCCTGATAGGGCCATCGCCTGGCGGCTTCGCGCTCGAGCAATGGCTGCGCGCAACCGGTGACCTCCGCAAGGCGAACGATCCCTCGCTTAAAGCCTCTTCACGCTGCGACCGTGAAGCCTGTATCCTCAATGATTCAAACGGTTATGCGATATCTTTCATCAAGAAAGAGAGCGCTTTCGATGAGGATTGCGGCCGCGCGAGACTGATCGTGACGCCACTTATCACCCCGGCATCGTGCCGCGCCCTAGCGCTCGACCGAAGCGCTCTAGCACTCACTGGCGCGGTCGTAGGCTTCCGCACTGGGGACGGCAATTGGCGGTTCGAGGGCGTGCACACGCCCTTCACAGACCGCTATTGGCGACCTGCGCGGATTGGTGACGCAACGCCTTCACCGAAGTCGCAACGCGAGCCCACGATTTTAAATGAAGATACAGACGCAAATCATTGAAAAAAATCAGTATCGCCGCATCAGGCCGACGAGCTTGCCCTGAATGCGGACCCGATCCGGTCCCAGTACGCGTGTCTCATAGGCGGGGTTGGCCGCTTCCAGCGCGATCGAGGATCCGCGCTTACGAAGGCGTTTCAAAGTGGCTTCCTCGTCGTCGATCAGGGCAACGACGATATCGCCCGTATCGGCTGAATCCTGCTTCTTGATGAGAACGGTATCGCCGTCATGAATGCCGGCCTCGATCATCGAATCGCCACGCACTTCCAGTGCGTAATGCTCGCCCATGCCAAGCATGTCCGGCGGCATGGCGATGGTATGGGACCGCGACTGGATCGCCTCAATCGGCGTGCCGGCGGCAATCCGGCCCATCATGGGGACTGAAACAATGGTGGGTCCAAGGTCGTTCTCGGCGGATTTGGGGCGGAGGCGCCCCAGATTGCCTTCGATGACGCTCGGACGGAAACCGCCGCGGGGGGCAGCATTAGGGGTCGACTGCTCAGGTAGTTTGAGCACTTCCAGCGCGCGGGCACGGTTGGGCAGGCGGCGGATGAAGCCACGTTCTTCAAGTGCAATGATCAGGCGGTGGATGCCGGATTTCGACTTGAGATCGAGCGCTTCTTTCATCTCGTCAAAGGAAGGCGGCACACCATCCTGCGCCAGACGCTCATGGATGAAGCGAAGAAGTTCGTTCTGCTTGCGCGTGAGCATCGCGGCTCATTCCCCTAAAACAAATCACGAACAAAAGTTACATGTTCTTGATGTGTTCCGCAAGGGGAAAGTCGATCGAGACCGGCGTCATCAGTTAAAGGCGGATGATCCGAACCGACTCGCCTGCTTTGGCTGCCGGGGCAAAGGGTGCGCGGATAAGGAGTGCATCACTTTCCGTCAACAGCCGCAGCATGGAGGAGTCCTGTTTGCCGAACGGCATCACGCGCGGCAGGCCCGACGGGTCCGTGGCGAGACGGGAGCGGACATAATCTTGCCGGAGATCGTTCTCCGGCATATCGGCCCCCAATATGGCCGCCTCGCTTGGATCGGCTCCCGGATCGGGCTGTCCGAGTAGCGCGGCGATCAGTGGTTCGAGAAACAGCTTGGTGCAGACGATGGAGGAGACCGGATTGCCGGGCAGGCCGAGCACGATCGTGTTCCCCAACGTGCCGAAAATCAGCGGCTTACCGGGGCGCATGGCGATCTTCCAGAAGCCTAATTCCATACCGCGTTTCGTTAAGGCCTTCTGCACAAGGTCGTGATCGCCGACGGAGGCACCGCCGAGCGTGACGAGCACGTCGGTGCTTTCGGCTTGGGCGCGGTCGAGGGCTGCGTCGAGAGCGGCCATCGTGTCGCGCGCAATGCCGAGATCTATGGCGCGCGCTCCTTTGGCGGATGCCATCGCGCATACGGCGTATGAATTCGACGCCACAATCTGATCGGGACCGACGGGTTCGCCCGGGCGCACTAATTCGTCACCCGTGGCGAGCACGGAAACAACCGGCTTCTTGCGGACGGTAAGAACGGGATGGCCCATCGCAGCCGCCAGACCGAGCGCGCGCGCATTGAGCACGCTGCCCGCCTTCAGCAGAACGTCGCCTTTGGCGAAATCGAGGCCAAGCGGCCGGACGAAGCGACCCGCCGTCACGCTTTCACGCGCGATGACCGTCGAGCCTTCGACGGTCGCGTTTTCCTGAACGAGAATGGCGTCGGCGCCCTCAGGTACAGGCGCGCCCGTGAAGATTCGAACCGCCTCATACGCTCCGATTGTGCCATTGAACGCGCGGCCTGCGGCCGCTTCGCCGATGTTCGTGAGGCGAGCGCCCACGATGCAATCGCTGGCGCGAACGGCATAACCATCCATAGCAGAGGCCGGGAAGGGCGGTTGGGTGCGGGTTGCCGCAACATCGCTGGCCAGTGTGCGGAATGCGGCTTCATGGAGCGAAGATGTTTCGACGCCAAGCGGTTTCGCAGCAGCGAGAACCCGCGCGAGTGCATCGGCGACCGGGATCAATCCATCAGCCATCGGCTTTCCATGTTCCCGATTTGCCACCCGATTTTTCAAGCACACGAATGCCGTCGATGCGCATGAAACGATCGACCGCTTTGGCCATGTCGTAGATGGTCAGGCACGCGACAGACACGGCGGTCAGCGCTTCCATCTCGACACCGGTTTTGCCCGAAAGCTTGGCCATCGCTTCGACGCGGATGCCCGGCAGTGCATCGTCGAAGGTGAAATCAACGGAAACCTTCGACAGCGCCAAAGGATGACACAGCGGAATCAAATCATGCGTGCGCTTGGCCGCCATGATGCCGGCAATGCGCGCGGTGGCGATCACGTCGCCCTTTTTGGCAGCGCCATCGCGGATCAAGGCGAGCGTCTCAGGCTTCATGATGACGCGGCCTTCGGCAATCGCGATGCGATCGGTGACGTCCTTGTCAGCCACATCGACCATGGCGGCCTTGCCTGTCTCATCGAGATGGGTGAGGCGGCTCATGCGTTCGCTCCGAAGAGGAGATCGCGCGTCGCAGCCGTCACATCGTCTTTGCGCATTAGGCTTTCGCCGACAAGGAAAGTATCGATGTTCACCTTTTGAAGACGCTTGACGTCGTCATGCGTGAAGATGCCACTTTCGCCCACGATGATCCGATCGCGCGGAATAAGCGGAGCCAACATCTCGCTTGTGGCGAGTGTCACATCGAATGTCCGCAGATTGCGATTGTTGATGCCGACGAGTTTCGTGTCGAGTTTCAAGGCCCGATGCAATTCTTCGGCGTCATGCACTTCGACGAGCACATCCATGCCGAGATCATGCGCGGACTGCGTCAAATCCTGCGCGAGCGCATCATCGACACTGGCCATGATAACGAGGATACAATCGGCACCCCAAGCGCGTGCTTCAACGACCTGATAGACGTCGTAGAGAAAATCCTTGCGCAAAGCGGGGAGGTTCGTCGCTTCGCGCGCTTGCGTCAGATATTCGGGCTTGCCTTGAAAGGATGGCTCGTCTGTGAGCACCGACAGACACGTCGCCCCGCCCGCTTCATAAGCGCGGGCCAGTTGCGGCGGATCGAAATCGGCGCGAATAAGGCCTTTCGATGGGCTGGCCTTCTTAATTTCGGCAATCAGAGCCGGGCGCTTTTCGGACAGATGATTTTGGATTGCACGCGCAAAGCCGCGCGGCGGCAAAGCGTGTTTGGCGAGGCCGGTCAACTCCGCGATTGAGACGCGCTTCTTTGCAGCGGCAATCTCTTCGCGCTTATAGGCTTCGATCTTTTTGAGAATGTCAGCCATTGGACGCCTTCACAAGAGTTTCCAGCACTTGTTTTGCACGACCATCGTCAATCGCGGCTTCCACGATCCGGGCGGCGTCGTCAAGCGTGGCTGCGCGGTCTGCCACCACAAGAGCGGCGGCAGCGTTCAGCACGGCGATGTCACGATAGGCAGTGCGCTCGCCATTCAGAACGGCCAAGAGTGCTTTCGCATTATGCTCGCCATCGCCGCCTTTGAGCGCCTCAGGCTTAGCACGGTTCAAGCCAGCATCTTCGGGCTTGATTGTGAAGCTTGTAATCGCGCCGTTTTTCAAAGCGACGATCTTGGTCTCGCCGGTCGTCGTGATTTCGTCGAGCCCGTCAGAGCCATGCACGATCCAGAGATCGGTCGAGCCAAGGCTTTTGAGCGTCTCTGCAATCGGCATCATCCAGCTTTCGGAGAAAACGCCAATAACCTGTTTCTTCACGCCAGCTGGATTCGAGAGTGGGCCGAGAATGTTGAAGATGGTGCGCGTGCCAAGCTCGACACGCACCGGTGCGACATGGCGCATGGATGAATGATGTGCAGGCGCAAACATGAAGCCAACGCCAGCGTCATTGATGCAGCGTTCGATGCCAGCGGCGTCGATCCCCACCTTCACGCCCAAAGCTGTGAGCACATCGGCAGAGCCAGATTTGGACGATGCCGCACGATTTCCATGCTTGGCGATTTTCAACCCTGTGGCTGCTGTAAGAATAGCAGCCAGTGTGGATACGTTCCATGAGCCGGAATTATCGCCACCCGTGCCGACGATGTCGATGGCATCGGCAGGTGCGTTGACGCGCAGCATCTTCGCACGCATGGCCGTGACGGCACCCGAGATTTCATCGACGGTTTCGCCTCGCACACGCAGCGCCATCAGAAAGGCGCCCATTTGTGCGAGCGTCGCTTCGCCGGAGAGGATTTGCTCGAACGCTTTTTCCGCTTCTTCGCGTGTAAGCGGTGAGCCGGTGGCGACTTTCGCAATGATCGGTTTGAAGTGATCCATCATTTGCCTCGTCAAACGCGTTTATGGCGGTTCCATTCGTCCGCCAAAGCGAGAAAATTACCGAAGATCGTCAGGCCCTGTTCGGATCTGATACTTTCGGGGTGAAATTGTACGCCATGCACTGGGTGCTCGCGATGCGACAGCGCCATGACAAGTCCGTCCTCGGTTTCGGCTGTGACCTTGAAGACGGAAGGGCATGTGTCGCGCGCCACGATCAGCGAGTGATAACGCGTGGCTTTGAACGGCCCATTGATGCCGCGAAACACGGTCTCGGATTTGTGATGGACGGTTGAGACTTTGCCATGCATCGGCAAAGGCGCGCGCACGACATCGCCGCCATAGGCTTGCCCCATTGATTGCAAGCCTAAGCAGACGCCGAACATGGGAATATTCGCGCCCGCTTTTGCGATGAGATCAAGGCATATACCCGCTTCATTCGGTGTGCACGGGCCAGGCGAGAGCACAATAGCTTCAGGAGCGTTAGCGATCACGCGCTCAGTCGTCGCCTCGTCATTACGGATGACGGTGATGGCGGCGCCGAGCTTGCCGAGATCGTGATAGAGATTCCAAGTGAAGCTGTCGTAATTGTCGATCAGCGTTACTTTTATGCCGGGCTTAATGGTTGGGGCGCTCATTGACCCCTCCGTGCGGCCGACGAAAAGCGCACCGCTTCTTCGGCTGCGCGGAACAAGGCTTTCGCCTTATTGACACATTCCATCTGTTCAGAGGCCGGATTGGAGTCATAGACGATGCCGGCACCCGCTTGCACATGGATGCTGCCATCCTTCACGACAGCGGTGCGCAGCACGATACAAGTGTCCATTTCACCATTGCCGCCGAAATAGCCGATGCAACCGGCATAAAGGCCGCGCTTGTCTTTCTCGAGCTCATCGATGATCTGCATGGCCCGCACTTTCGGCGCGCCAGAGACGGTGCCTGCGGGAAATCCGGCCGCCAGCGCATCGAGCGCATCGAAGCGCGGATCGAGATCGCCTTCGACATTCGAGACGATATGCATCACTTGACTATAGCGCTCGAGAAAGAAGGAATCGGTGACATTGACTGTTCCAATTTTGGAAACGCGCCCGACATCGTTGCGGCCTAAATCCAGCAGCATCAAATGTTCGGCGCGTTCTTTTTCGTCGGCCAGCAATTCGTCGCCGAGCGCCTTGTCTTCGGCGCTTGTTTTTCCGCGCGGGCGTGTGCCTGCAATTGGGCGAATCGTGACCTTGCCGTCGCGGACACGGACAAGAATTTCCGGCGAGGAACAGACGACCTGATAAGAACCGAAATCGAGATAGCATAGGAAAGGCGAAGGATTAATCCGGCGTAGCGCGCGATAGAGCGAGAAGGCAGGAAGCGCGAATGGCGTCTCGAAACGCTGCGAAAGCACAACCTGAAAAATGTCGCCCGCGCGGATGTAGTCCTTTGCTTTGGCGACCATCGCCAGATAATCAGCCTCGCTCGTGTTGGAGGCAGGCGGCACGATGGCGGCATGGTCGGCGGGTGGTGCGGTCTGCGGCAATGGCGCGTCAAGTGCTGTCACAACGCTGTCGAGCCGTTCCTGTGCTGTTTCCCAAGCCTGCTTTGCAGTAATATCGGGTGCAGGACGGACGGGTGTCAGCACGATGATTTCGTCGCGTACAGCGTCGAACACCACCATTAAAGTGGGGCGCATCATTGTTGAATCGGGCACGCCGAGTGCATCGGGATTAGGCGGGCCGAGCCGCTCCATCTGGCGCACCATGTCGTAGCCGAGGCATCCGAAAAGGCCCGCCGCCATGGGCGGCATATCGTCTGTGAAAGCGATTTCGCTTTCCTTGAGTAGCGCACGGAGCGCTTCGAGCGGTTTTCCGTCGAGCGGTGTGAATGCATCCGCATCTGTGAGCGCATTCCGATTGATCTCGGCGCGGTCGCCGGTGGAACGCCAGATCACGTCCGGCTTCAGGCCAATCACGGAATAGCGACCGCGCACGGCGCCGCCCTCGACGGATTCGAGAAGAAACGTATGCGCCTTATGGGCCGCAGAGAGTTTTATATAGGCGGATACAGGCGTCTCGAGATCGCCGACGAGGACGCGTTTCAGGATTTGCGGCGTTCCCGCCGCATATGTCTTTGCAAATTCGTCCAAACCGAAATCATGCATCTCAATTGGTGCCGAGAGCGAGCCGCAGATTGTTGTCGTAGATTTTGGTGCCGAGTGACTTCTGCACATTGGCAACATAACCGACCAGCATGTCTTCGCTCAGCGCCGATTTGATCTGGCTTTCAAGTTGTTTGGCGTCATCGGCGGCAGGATCGAAGGCCGGAACAATGGCCGATGTCACCTTAAGAACGATGCGGCTCGCTTGGCTCTTGCCGAGCGCGGGAGCGGCTTCGCCAATTTTGGTACCGAAAGCCTGGGTGATCGCCGCCTGCGAGAGATCCGACGTATCCTGCGTGCCGCGTGTGAGGCCGATGGCATTGCGGGATTCGACGCCGTTTTCGCGGGCGACATCGGCGACACTCTTGCCGCCATTGATCGCTTTTGCTGCATCGGCGGCTTTCTTGGCGAGGCGTTGCGCGGTCTCGTCGATTTTCCAAGCTTCGGACAGTATGGGTCGAATTTCATCGAGTGTACGGTCGCGAGACGGCGTGATGCCTGTGACATCGTACCAGACCCAGCCGCCATCGCGCGTTGCGATCGGCTCGTTATCCGCGCCGATTTCGGACGCGAAGATGGCTTTCAGCAGGGCTTCGCGATCGGGCAGGGGAATGACGGTGCCCGAAGCATCGCGGCCTTGTCGGTCAAGCGCAGCAACGCTTTCCAGCGTCAGCGTGATCTCGCGTGCAATATCGGCCAGTGGCTTTGCTGAGGCGCGCTGATCTTCGATCTTGTCATGTAGATCTTGAATCGCATCGCGCGCCTTTGTGCGGGCGAGCTCGTACTTGATCGCGGCAGCGACTTCTTCGAAGGGTTTGACTGCACCAGCAGTCACGGCCTTTACACGAAGCAACAACGGTCCAAAGCGGCTATTGACGGTGCCGCTCGTTTCACCTTCCTTCAATGCGAAGGCGGCTTCAGCGACGGCCGGATCGACGAGATCACCTTTTGTGACATTGCCGAGATCGATCGGCTTCAGGTTTTTCTCCGCCGCAATATCATCGAGGCTTTTGCCGCTCTTGATGGCTGTGGCAGCCGCTTCCGCGTCTGCGATGTTTGCGAAGGGAATTTGTTCAAGCTGGCGCCGCTCGGGTTGGCCGAACCGGGACAGGTTGCGGTCGTAAAATGCTTTGGCGTCTGCATCCCAGATTTCATTGGGCTTGGCGATGCTGTCGGGTGTCAGTGCAATAATATTCACGGAGCGGAAATCGGGTGCGCGGAACGCATTCTTGTTCTCTTCGTAGAATTTCTTCAATTCGTTTTCTGAAGGGGCTGGAATGTCGCCGGCTTGTGCAGCGTCGAGAACAAAAAAGTCGATGGCACGCTGTTCGGTGCGGTAGCGATGCAACGCTTCGCGCATCGGCAAAGGTGCGATGGCTGCACCAGCCATGGCTTCGGTCAGCTGCTGGCGCAGATAGGCGCCGCGCTGGGCAGTGACAAAACCCTGTTCGGTGTAGCCCGCATTGCGCACGGCTTCTTGGAAGGCGTTACGGTCGAACTGTCCATTGGTGCCGCGAAAATTAGGATCGCTTTGAATGGCACGCGCAATCGTCTCCTCTGAAATGCCGAGGCCATACTTCTTCACTTCAGCATTGAGCGTTGCGTCCGTCATCATGCGATCGAGCACGACTTTGTCGAGGCCGAAGGCGCGGGCTTCGTCGGAGGTGAGGGTGCGGCGGATGCGGCGCGAAACCTGTTGCAGTTCCTGCTGCCACGCGTCGCGGAACTGCACGGTGGTGATCTCGGTTGGGCCGACTTCGGCGACAAGTTGCTTGCCACCCTGACGCACGATGTCGCCAATGCCCCAAACTGCAAAGGAGACGATCAGGACGCTGAACAGGACGCCCACAACCAGCTTGCCCAGCCAGCTCTGTCCCGCTTTGCGAATGCCATTCATCATGATCGTTGGTCCGTTCAGTTGGGGGTGGGGCGGCTCGAGCGTCCCCGTCCAGTAAGAGGAGGGGGGCGCGCAAGCGCACCCCCCGGAAAGCGGCGCATCATAGGGATGAGACCCCTGCGCCGCAACGCTTCCGAACAAGGCTTTTCCTTGCTAAGCGGTCTTGGGGTTATTCAGAGGGGGGTCGCATGACGCCGGGGGTCAGGCCGCTAGTTGCGGGCAATTGGAAAATGAACGGGATGCGCGGGAGCCTTCATGAAGCCAGCGCCATTGCCGGCCAATATGATTGGAGCCTGCGCCGCGCGATCGACCTTTTGATCTGCCCGCCAGCGACACTGATCGCCCCGATAAGCCGCCAATCAATCGGCTCCGGCCTCCTGACCGGCGGTCAGGATTGCCATGCCGCGGCCTCCGGTGCCCATACGGGCGATCTTTCTGCCGAGATGATCGCCGATGCCGGCGGCTCTTTTGTCATCGTCGGTCATTCGGAGCGTCGCGCCGACCATAAAGAAACCGATGCGATGGTCCGGGCGAAGGCGGAGGCGGCGCGTCGGGCGCGCCTCGTTGCTATCGTCTGTGTGGGTGAAACCCAGGCCGAGCGCGAAGCAGGCAAGACGCTTGCTGTCGTGCGTAAACAGCTCAAAGGCTCTATCCCGGAAGGGATGAATGCCGCGACGTTGGTGGTTGCCTATGAACCTGTCTGGGCCATTGGTTCGGGGCTCACGCCTACGGCAGCCGATGTGGCGGAGGTCCATGCCGCCATCCGGGCTGATCTCAAAAAGCTGGTTGGCAAGGAAGAGGGCGCCAAGGTTCGGATCCTTTATGGCGGGTCGGTGAAGCCGTCGAACGCGGCCGAACTGATGGCGGTTGAGAATGTGGATGGCGCTTTGGTGGGGGGCGCGAGCCTTAAAGCGGCTGATTTTATGGGTATTGTCGCGGTTTATCGGAAGTAACCCGTCCAACTCTTCCCATCCGGGGCGGCGCGTGCTAAGGCCCGCCGTCCTTTTCGAACTGGAAGTCCCGAGCCCGCCATGCAGCAGGTCCTGATCGTCATTCATCTGATCGTCGTCGTCGCGCTTGTGGGCGTGATTCTCTTGCAGCGGTCGGATTCGGGCGCGCTCGGCATTGGCGGAGGCAGTTCGGGTGGCTTCATGACCGGCCGCGGCCAAGCCAATGCACTAACCCGGATGACGGCGATCCTCGCGACCATTTTCTTCATCACTTCGATCGTTTTAGCCATTTTGGCCGGGACTACACGTCAGCCGAAGTCGATCTTCGACACGACGGCGCCTGCGACGGCGCCGGCCAACCCGGTTGCGCCGCCGTCCGGCGGGGTCCTCGATCAGCTCAGGCAACTCGAAAACCAGAACGCGCCCAAGTAAGCCGGGTGCGTTCCAAGCCCAAACGTCTGTGGAGCACGCCTCCGCGGGCGCGATTTCCCCTGTTCGAATCGTCAATTCAGGTCTAAGCGAGGAATCCCATGGCGCGGTATATTTTCATCACCGGCGGCGTGGTCTCTTCCCTCGGAAAAGGTCTGGCGTCCGCAGCACTGGGTGCGCTTCTGCAGGCACGCGGCTATTCGGTCCGTTTGCGGAAGCTCGATCCGTACATCAACGTCGATCCGGGGACGATGTCGCCGTATCAGCATGGCGAAGTCTTCGTGACCGATGATGGGGCGGAGACCGATCTCGATCTCGGCCATTATGAGCGCTTCACCGGCCGTCCCGCGACCAAGCAGGACAACATCACGACCGGACGTATCTATCTCGACATCATTACCAAAGAGCGCCGGGGCGATTATCTTGGCGGCACAGTGCAGGTTGTCCCGCATGTGACGAATGCGATCAAAGAATTCGTCCTTGAGGGCAACGAGGCTTATGATTTCGTGCTGGTGGAAATCGGCGGCACGGTCGGCGACATCGAAGCACTTCCGTTTTTCGAGGCGATCCGTCAGCTTGGCAATGATCTTCCGCGCAGCCATTGCGTCTATGTGCATCTGACGCTCTTGCCCTTCATACCGAGCGCGGGCGAGTTGAAAACGAAGCCGACGCAGCATTCGGTTAAGGAATTGCGTTCCATAGGGATTCAACCCGATATTCTGCTCTGCCGCACCGACCGTGAAATTCCGCGTGAAGAACGCCGGAAGCTTGGTCTTTTTTGTAACGTCCGCGAGAGCGCTGTTATCGAAGCGCGCGACGTGGCCTCGATCTACGACGTGCCCCGCGCCTATCACGAGGCCGGGCTTGACGCAGAAGTGCTTGCAGCCTTCGGCATCGAACCGGCGCCTAAGCCAGAGCTATCGCGTTGGCGTGGTGTAACGGAGCGCATCTGGAATCCGGAAGGTGAAGTTACCATCGCAATCGTCGGCAAATATACCGGCATGAAGGATGCGTATAAGTCACTTATCGAAGCGCTCCATCATGGCGGGATCGCCAACAAGGTGAAAGTCAATCTCGATTGGATCGAGTCGGAGGTTTTCGAAAACGAAGACCCGGCCCCATTTCTCGAGCATGTGCATGGCATTCTCGTGCCCGGCGGCTTCGGCCAGCGCGGCGCGGAGGGCAAAATTCTCGCTGCCGGTTTCGCGCGCGAGCGCAAGGTGCCTTACTTCGGCATCTGCTTCGGGATGCAGATGGCAGTCATCGAAGCGGCGCGTTCGCTCTGCGGTATCACTGACGCCAATTCAACTGAATTCGGACCATCGAAAGAACCACTCGTCGGCCTGATGACCGAATGGATGAAGGGCAATGAGCTTGAGCAGCGGCGTGCCGGTGGCGATCTCGGCGGTACGATGCGACTTGGCGCCTTCAAAGCGAAACTCGCGGAAGGCTCACGCATCGCGGAAATCTATGGCTCCAACGACATCAGCGAGCGTCATCGCCATCGTTACGAAGTGAACATGGATTATCGCGCGCGGCTTGAAGCCGGTGGGCTGAAATTCGCGGGCGTTTCGCCGGATGGATTGTTGCCGGAGACGGTCGAATTCCCCGACCATCCTTGGTTCATCGGCGTGCAATATCATCCCGAATACAAATCTCGCCCGTTCGAACCGCACCCGCTTTTTTCGAGCTTCATTGCGGCGGCGGTTGAACAGAGCCGATTGGTTTGATCGCGGTGGCGCGCGGGCTCGATCATTTTGTTTTGTGCGTACGCGATCTCGATGCGGCGGCAGAATTCTATCGTCGGCTTGGCTTCACCGTGGGGGCACGAAACCGTCATCCCTGGGGCACTGAAAACCATATCGTGCAGACGCCTGGCACGTTTCTCGAAATTCTGAGCCTGGCACCAGATGCGGCGATTGCCGATGCTGCGCCGGGGCAAAAATCCTTCGGGGCGTTTGCGCGCGATTTTATTGCGCAGCGCGAAGGTTTTGCGATGCTCGTGCTCGAAAGCCGTAGCGCGGTGGATGATCGAGCGGCCTTTGCGAACGGCGGCATTGGCGATCATCCTGTTTTCCCATTCTCGCGCGAGGGCAAAAAGGCTGACGGCACGCCGGTGAAAGTGGCATTCGACCTCACCTTTGCCGATGACAAACATGCGCCCGGTATCTTCTTATTCACCTGCGAGCAGAAATTTCCTGAGAATTTCTGGAATCCCGCGATGCAGCAGCACGCCAATGGCGCGACGGGATTTCCCGGCATCGTCATGGCGGCGGAGAATCCGTCGGCCCATGCCGAGTTCTTCCAGCATTTCACAGGTGTACATGATTTTGATTGCACCTCGGCAGGCCTCACCATCGACACGCCGCGCGGGCAGATTGAGATTTTGAGCAGCCCGGCGATTGCGTCGCTGTTTGGCGAAGATGTTTCCGATGAGCCTGCCGCGCTCGTCGGGTTCCGCACGGCGGTGGCCGACCTCGAGGCCTTGGCCGAACGGCTCGCCGAGGAAGAGATCGGATTTCATGAAAGGCGTGGTCGTCTGATCGTGCCCGCGTCAGAAGCCTTCGGGACGATGCTGGTTTTCGAAGAGGGCTGAGAGAAGGCATTTGTCCCTCAAGCCGTCGCGCGCTATACCGCCATTCATGACCCAAGCTCATTCTCATGTCGCCGTTGGCGACGTCGTCTTCTCGCAGAAACTGCCATTCGCGTTGATTGCCGGGCCTTGCGCCATGGAAAGCCGCGAGCATGCACTGTACATGGCCGGTGCGCTTAAGGAGATCTGCGCTAAGCTCGGGATTGGACTCGTCTTCAAGGCGTCTTTCGACAAGGCGAACAGGACATCGGCAAGTGCGCGGCGCGGCATCGGCCTTGCGAAGGCGATGGATGTGTTTGCCGAGGTGAAGGCGGTTTACGGCCTGCCGGTTCTCACTGACATTCATGACGCGTCGCAGTGCAAGCCGGTGGCGGAGGTCTGTGACATCTTGCAGATCCCGGCCTTTCTCTGCCGTCAAACCGATCTTTTGGTTGCAGCGGCCGAGACAGGTCGCGTGATCAATGTGAAGAAGGGGCAGTTCCTCGCGCCATGGGACATGAAGAATGTCGTCAGCAAAGTGACGGGCGCTGGCAATGCGAATGTCCTCGTGACCGAGCGCGGCTCATCTTTCGGCTACAACACACTCGTGACGGATTTCCGCGGCCTGCCCATCATGGCCGAGCAGACTGGCGCGCCGGTGATTTTCGACGCCACCCATTCGGTGCAGCAGCCAGGCGGGCAGGGGAGCTCTTCAGGCGGGCAGCGCGAATTCGTGCCGGTGCTGGCGCGTGCTGCCTGTGCTGTTGGCGTGGCGGGGCTTTTTATCGAGACGCATGACGATCCGGCCAATGCGTTTTCGGACGGACCCAATATGGTCCCGCTCGCAGAGATGGAAGCGCTTCTGGCTACGCTCAAGGCATTCGACGCGATTGCAAAAAAACAGGCGTGACGACTCGCCGCGGGGGGCAGTGCGCACCATAATCCTCGTGCATCCCAAACGGGGATGATCAAGGAGGAGAGATCCGATGTCGCTTAATCGTCGTGCGATCCTGACTGGCTCTGCTGCGGCTCTGGCTGCGCCTGCGTTTCTCCGTTCCGCGTCACAAGCCGAGGCTCAAACAGTCGTGCCCCCCATGGATCAAGCGCCTGCCTTCTATCGCTACAAAGTTGGCGACATCACCGTGACTGCCATCAATGATGGATATGGTGAACGTCCGCTCGAAGGATTCATCCGCAATGCCGACCTCGCGGATGTGAAGAAAGCTGCCGAGGCCGCTTTCTTTCCGAAGGACAAGGTGCGGATCAGCTTCACCACGCTCGTATTCCAGACGGGCGGAAAAACCGTTCTGATCGACACCGGCAATGGCGACAGCGGTGCGCCGACGACCGGTCAGTGGATGCGCAATTTCAAAGCGGCAGGCTTTGATCCCGCCAAGGTGGACACGGTCATCATCAGCCATTTCCATGGCGACCATATTAATGGTGTGCGCCTTAAGGACGGCACGGCCGTTTTCCCGAATGCGGAGCTTCTCGTTGGTGGCACCGAATGGGATTTCTGGATGGACGACACCAAGATGAACGCCGCGCCCGACGCGATGAAGGGTGCGTTTCAAAATGTGCGTCGCGTGTTCAGCCCCGTTGCGAAAGACGTGAAAAAGTACAATGCCGGTCAGGAAGTCGCGAAAGGCATCACCGCTGTGCCGACCTATGGCCACACGCCGGGTCACATGTCGTTTGCGATTGCGTCAGGCAATGACAAATTGATGGTCATGTCGGATGTAACGAACCATCCGGCTCTGTTTGTAACAAATCCCGATTGGTCCGCGGTGTTCGACATGGATGCTGATGCTGCGCGTGCCACGCGCCGCAAGGTGCTCGATATGTTGGCGGCCGATAAGATGCAGGTCGCTTTCTACCACGCGCCGTTCCCAGCGACGGGCTTCATCGTCAAGGACGGTAACCGCTTTGCGCTGGTGCCGGTGCAGTGGAGCTGAGTTTTTAAGCTTCGATGTGAATTGAAAAAAGCGGGCCAAACGGCCCGCTTTTTTGTTTGAACGATGGATTGCTCGCGCAGGCGTTCATCGTCCCCGATAAGGCGGCACGCCTTGATCTGGCAGGAAGACGTTCTTTGGCAATTCGCCATGTTGCCAGAAGACGTCGATCGGGATGCCGCCGCGCGGATACCAATAGCCACCGATGCGGAACCAGACAGGATCGAGTAGCTCCGCCAGCTTGCGGCCGATCGAGACCGTGCAATCCTCATGGAAAGCGCCGTGATTGCGGAACGCGCCGAGATAAAGCTTCAGCGATTTCGATTCGACGAGCCAAGGGCCTGGCACATAGTCGATCACGAGGATGCCGAAATCCGGCTGGCCGGTGACCGGGCAGATCGACGTGAATTCGGGGCAGGTAAAGCGTGCGACGTAATGGGTGTCGGGGTGCGGGTTTGGCACGCGGTCGAGCACTGCTTCTTCCGGGCTTTGCGGGAGCGGCGTCGACTGTCCAAGTTGGAGGCTCATCGTGTTCATCCATCGGGGGAGGAGGCTTTGGGTCTCTATAGGGCGCTGCTGCAAACGACGCGAGGGAAAAGGGCGGAATCGGCCTTTCCGCCGATTTGCGCCGCAACGAAAATGGTCTAGACGGTCCCCAGACCTTTTGACCCCAAACCTTTCGACCCCCTTGCCAGAGGATGCCTCCATGACAGCGATCGTCGACATCATCGCCCGCGAAATTCTCGATAGCCGTGGCAATCCGACCGTCGAGGTCGATGTGGTGCTGGAAGATGGTTCGCTGGGCCGCGCCGCGGTCCCGTCTGGCGCGTCCACGGGCGCGCATGAGGCGGTCGAACTGCGCGATGGCAACAAGGGGCGCTATCTTGGCAAGGGCGTCGAGAAGGCCGTCGAGAGCGTCAACCGCGATATCTTCGACGCCATTGGCGGTATGGATGCGCAAGAGCAGGTCAAGATCGACGAGGTGATGATCGGCCTCGATGGCACGCCTAACAAAGCTAAGCTCGGGGCCAATGCTATTCTCGGCGTGTCGCTGGCCGTGGCGAAGGCGGCGGCGGCCTCGGTTGGCCTGCCGCTTTATCGCTATGTGGGTGGTACTTCGGCCCGCGTTCTGCCCGTGCCGATGATGAACATCGTCAATGGCGGTGCCCATGCCGACAACCCAATCGATTTTCAGGAATTCATGATCATGCCAGTGGGTGCGCCCTCGTTCCGCGAAGGGCTGCGCACGGGGGTTGAGATTTTTCATACGCTCAAATCTGCGCTGAAGAAGAAGGGCCACAACACGAATGTCGGTGATGAGGGCGGCTTTGCGCCGAACCTGCCATCGGCCGAGGCGGCGCTCGATTTCGTGATGGAAGCGATCAACGGTGCAGGTTTCAAGGCCGGCCAAGACGTGATGATCGCGCTCGACTGCGCCTCGACCGAATTCTTTAAGAACGGCGCTTACGATTACGAAGGCGAAGGCAAGAAGCGCTCAATCACCGAGCAGGTGGATTATCTCGAAAAGCTCGTCAAAGCCTATCCGATCGTCTCAATCGAAGACGGGATGGCGGAAGATGATTGGGATGGCTGGAAGCTCCTGACCGACCGGATCGGCGCACGCTGCCAGCTCGTTGGCGACGATCTTTTTGTAACCAATGTTAATCGGCTCGGTGACGGCATCAAAAAGGGTGTCGGGAATTCGATCCTCGTGAAGGTCAATCAGATTGGCTCCCTTACGGAGACGCTTGCGGCGGTCTCTATGGCGCAGAATGCCAGCTATACGGCGGTCATGTCGCATCGGTCGGGCGAGACCGAGGATTCCACGATTGCAGACCTCGCCGTTGCGACGAATTGTGGGCAGATCAAGACCGGCTCGCTCGCCCGTTCGGACCGGACCGCGAAGTACAACCAGCTATTGCGCATCGAGCAGGAACTGGGCGCCCAAGCGCTCTATGCGGGGCGTGATGCGCTTAGAGCGCTGCGTTGAAACGCGAGCGCGTTTAGAGCGGTCAAAGAGGCGGGCCTTCGGGTCCGCTTTTTTGTGGTTGCATGACCCTCGATTAACGCCCGATTCACCGTTGTTGCGGCATGGTCTTCAGCATGGTCGTACGTAGGCGTTTCCGTCGGTTCCTGATTCCGGTTGCGTTCTGGTGTCTTTCCGGAGCGTTGACGGCGTTTTTTATCACGCAGGCGCAGACCGGTCGGCGCGGTCTTGAGAACAAGGAGCGCTATGAGGCGGAGATGGCGCGCCTCGAGAGTTCACTTGTTGCTGTTAAGGCCGAGCGCGCCAATTGGGAACGGCGTGTGGCTATGTTTCGGGCCGATCATATCGATCGGGATATCCTTGAAGAACAGGCGCGTTTGGTCCTGGGGCGTGTGCACCGCAATGATGTCGTGATCATGGAAAAATTGCCATGAACCAGAAAGTGGTTCATTTATAAAAATATAGCAATAACAATATCTTATTAATATTTTCGAGGACTTTTCTCCCTCTCGCCAAGCGGCCCTCTCTCGTGTAATGCTAGCCAAAGGGATGAGACAGAGGGAGAGTGCGATGGCGGTTGCCGCCCGTAAAAGCACAAAAAATCCCGCGCAGGCTAAGGCCTCCGCGAAAACCGGCTCTAAAAAAGCCACGACACAGTTTTCTCAAGATCAGGATATCACGGCCTATCGCGAGATGCTCTTGATCCGCCGTTTCGAGGAAAAGGCGGGCCAGATGTATGGCATGGGCCTCATCGGTGGTTTCTGCCATCTCTATATCGGCCAGGAAGCTGTGGTCGTCGGGATGCAGATGGCCACGAAAGAGGGCGATCAGGTCATCACGGGTTATCGTGACCATGGACATATGCTGGCCTGCGGCATGGACCCCAAGGGTGTCATGGCCGAGCTGACCGGCCGACGCGGCGGCCTCTCTAAGGGCAAGGGTGGCTCGATGCACATGTTCAGCGTCGAGAAACATTTCTATGGTGGGCATGGCATCGTCGGCGCGCAAGTGTCGCTCGGCACTGGCTTGGCTTTCGCCAATCGGTATCGCGGCAATGACAATGTATCGCTGACCTATTTCGGCGATGGTGCAGCCAATCAAGGCCAAGTCTATGAAAGCTTCAACATGGCGGAGCTGTGGAAGCTCCCCGTGATCTATGTGATTGAGAACAATCGCTATGCCATGGGCACGGCGGTTTCGCGTGCATCGGCACAGACCGATTTTTCCAAGCGCGGCATCTCGTTCAATATTCCGGGCGAACAGGTCGACGGTATGGATGTGCGTGCCGTAAAGGCCGCCGCCGATAAGGCGATCCAATGGTGCCGCGATGGTAAGGGCCCGTATATTCTCGAAATGCAGACTTACCGCTACCGCGGGCACTCCATGTCGGATCCGGCGAAATATCGCTCGAAGGACGAAGTGCAGAAGATGCGCGAAGAGCACGATCCTATCGAGCAGGTGCGCCGCCGTCTGCTGGAAGAGTGGAAGGTGAAGGAAGAAGAGCTCAAGGCGATCGACGCGGAAGTGCGCGACATCGTCAATGAGTCCGCGGAATTCGCCACGAACGATCCTGAGCCTGATGCGTCGGAGCTTTGGACGGACATTCTTAAGTAATTCGGATCGTTTGGGCCCGGCGCTATCGAGCGCGGCCCTGCCACACAATCGGAGCGCAGCAATGCCGGTCGATATTTTGATGCCCGCCCTTTCGCCGACGATGGAGAAGGGCAATCTGGCCAAATGGCTGAAAAACGAAGGCGACAAGGTGAAATCCGGCGACATCATCGCCGAGATCGAAACCGATAAGGCGACGATGGAAGTTGAAGCCGTCGATGAAGGGACGCTGGCGAAAATTCTCGTGCCTGCGGGTACGCAGGATGTGTTGGTGAACCAGCCGATCGCGATCATTGCGTCGGAAGGGGAAGATCCTGCGACTGTCAAATCAACCGGTGGCGCTAATCTGCCCGGTGACGCCGATCAGGGCGGTGTCGCCGCAAAGCCTGTGGCTGCTCCCGTTGCATCGCCCGCCATCGTGCAGGGCGTGAGCGAATCCTACGACGCGTCTTCGGAAGTGCCAGCCGGTGCCGAACTTGTCTCCATCACGATGCGCGAAGCGCTCCGCGATGCGATGGCGGAAGAAATGCGTCGTGACGAGGCTGTCTTCGTCATGGGCGAAGAAGTTGCCGAGTATCAGGGTGCCTATAAGGTCACGCAGGGTCTGTTGCAGGAATTCGGTGCGCGTCGCGTGATTGACACGCCGATTACCGAGCATGGTTTTGCTGGTATCGGCGTCGGCGCGGCTTTTGCCGGACTGAAGCCTATCGTCGAGTTCATGACATTTAATTTCGCCATGCAGGCGATTGACCAGATCATCAACTCGGCTGCGAAAACGCTTTACATGTCGGGCGGGCAGATGGGTTGCCCCATCGTGTTTCGTGGCCCGAATGGTGCGGCTTCGCGTGTCGCGGCTCAGCATTCGCAGGATTATTCGGCTTGGTATTCCAATATTCCCGGTTTGAAGGTGGTTGCTCCGTCGAATGCAATCGATGCGAAAGGACTTTTGAAATCCGCCATCCGCGATCCCAATCCGGTGATCTTTCTCGAAAATGAAATTCTTTATGGGCAGACGGCACTGGTACCTAAGGGCGACGACTTCACCGTGCCGATTGGCAAGGCGCGGATTGTGCGGCCCGGCAAGGACGTCACGATCGTTTCCTTCTCGATTGGCATGACATACGCGCTTAAGGCGGCGGAAGAACTTGCGAAGAAGCACATTTATGCGGAAGTGATCGATCTCCGGACGATCCGCCCGATGGACATCGATACGGTTCTGGCCTCCGTCATCAAGACGGGCCGTTGCGTGACGGTTGAAGAGGGTTGGCCGCAATCCGGTGTCGGCTCGGAGATTTCCGCACAGATCATGGAGCGCGCGTTCGATTATCTCGACGCTCCGGTCAAACGCGTGTGCGGCAAGGATGTGCCCATGCCATATGCTGCCAATCTCGAAAAGCTCGCTTTGCCGTCCGTGCAAGACGTCATCGATGCCGTTCGCGCTGTGACCTATCGCTAAGGAGACGCGCCATGCCCGTCAATATTTTGATGCCTGCGCTCTCGCCCACAATGGAAAAGGGCAATCTGGCGAAATGGCTGAAGAAGGAAGGCGATACGATCAAATCAGGCGACATCATCGCTGAGATTGAGACTGACAAGGCGACGATGGAAGTCGAAGCTGTTGATGAGGGCACACTTGCAAAGATCATCGTGCCGGAAGGCGCGCAGGATGTGCCGGTGAACGAGATCATCGCGGTAATCGCAGGCGAGGGGGAAGACGCTTCAAGCGTGAAAGCACCAGCGGCTGCGAAAGCGGCGTCGGCGCCTGCTGCTGTTTCTGCGCCTGCACCTGCTGCTGCGCCTGCTATGCCTTCCGCGAGCGCGCCTGCGCCTGCTGCCCCGATCGTCGCTGCCCCGCAGAGCGGCGCGCGCGTATTTGCATCGCCGCTCGCCAAGCGCATCGCGCGTGAGGCGGGGATCGATATTGCCGTTATTGCTGGTTCTGGACCGCATGGCCGCGTTGTCGAGCGGGACGTTCGCTCGGCGCTTGAAGGCGGCACTGCGAAGGCCGCACCGCGTCCATCCGCCCCCTTGGCGGCGAGCGGTCCTGCACCAGTGCAAGGCATGGGCGACGAAACGATCAAGAAAATGTTCGCGCAGGGTTCATATCAAGAGATCCCGCACGATTCCATGCGCAAGACAATTGCGCGCCGTCTGACGGAAGCAAAATCGACCATTCCACATTTCTATCTCACGGTGGATTGCGAGCTCGATGGCTTGCTGGCGCTGCGCGAGCAAATCAACGCGGCGGCGCCTGTTGTCGACGGCAAGCCCACTTACAAAGTCTCGGTCAACGATTTCGTGATCAAGGCGTTGGCGCTTGCGCTGAAGCGCGTGCCGGATGCCAATGTCACCTGGACCGATGGGGCGATGCTGAAACACACCACTTGCGATGTTGGTGTTGCGGTATCGATCCCGGGCGGCCTCATCACGCCGGTCGTGCGCGATGCCGACAAAAAGACGTTGTCCTTGATCTCCAACGAGATGAAGGATTACGCGGCACGCGCAAAAGCGCGCAAGCTGAAGCCCGAAGAATATCAGGGCGGCACAACGGCGGTCAGTAATCTCGGCATGTTCGGCATCAAGGATTTCGCTGCTGTCATCAATCCGCCGCATGCGACGATTCTTGCGGTCGGCGCGGGTGAACAGCGCGTCGTCGTCAAAAATGGCGCTCCTGCTGTTGCTACTGTGATGAGCGTAACGCTTTCGACAGATCATCGTGCGGTCGACGGTGCGCTCGGCGCTGAGTTCTTGTCGGCGTTCAAGACCCTGATCGAGAAGCCGATGGCGATGCTCGTCTGATCAATCCGTGAGGAGCGTGTGCCTGAGCGCGGAAACCCAAGCGAGGAGATGAGCGCCGCGATTGCGGAGGCCTATCGTTCGCTTGCGCGCGATCGGCTCATTCTCCACGCGGCTGGTAATGTAAGCCTTCGCACGCGCGGTGGTTTTCTAATTACACCTTCAGGTATTCCCGCAGAGGCGTTGACAGCGGAATCCATCATTTCGATGGGGCTCGACGGCAAGCCCAAGCAAGCGGGCAAGCCTTCAAGCGAATGGCGGTTTCATCGCGACATTTATGCAGCGCGTAAGGATGTCGGTGCTATCGTGCATACGCACTCCCCAGCTGCGACAGCGCTTTCATGTCAACGCCGTGCTTTGCCGCCGTTTCATTACATGATCGGCGTGGCCGGTGGCGCGGATGTTCGCTGTGCTGATTATGCTCTGTTCGGTACGCAAGAATTATCAGACGCTGTGCTTGTCGCGCTTGAAGGGCGCAAAGCGTGCCTCATGGCCAATCATGGGATGATTGCTGTCGGCAAAGATCTTTCAGACGCTTTGTCTTTGGCTGCGGAAGTCGAGAATCTCTGCGATCTCTATCAACGTTCATGCGTTTACGGGCCGCCTGTTCTGCTCAGCGATGCTGAGATGAAAGCGGCGCTGGTTGCGTTTAGGTCCTATGGGCAGCGCGGCAGCGGGAGGAAGCCATGAGTGTCGAGACAATGCGGATCGAGAATGGTTTTCTGCAATTGATCGATCAGCGTGTGTTACCGCTCGCTTTCGAAACCGTGATGTGTCGCAATGCCGCTGAAACGGCGGAGGCGATCCGCTCGATGGTGGTGCGTGGCGCACCGGCCATCGGTTGCGCGGCGGCCTATGGTGTTGCGCTTGAAGCGCGCATCGCAGCTGGCCAGATGAGGCCGATTTTCGACGCGACGCTGGAACAGGCTTTTTCTATTCTCGCAGCCAGCCGACCGACCGCAGTCAACCTGTTCTGGGCGCTTGAGCGGATGCGCAGGCTTTGGACGCAGCAAGGACATATGCCGTCCGACGAGGTTGCAGCGCTGCTTTTCCATGAAGCGTGCGCCATCTTTGAAGAAGACATCGCTGCGAACCGGGCGATGGGTGCACATGGTGCAGCGCTTCTCACGCAGGACGCACGGGTTCTGACCCATTGCAATGCGGGCGCATTAGCCACGGCAGGCCATGGCACGGCGCTCGGCGTGATCCGTTCGGCAGTCGAAGCGGGAAAGAACATCAGCGTGATCGCTGATGAGACGCGGCCCTTCTTGCAGGGCGCACGTTTGACGGCATGGGAAATGGTGCAAGAGAAAATCCCTGTCACGCTGATCGCTGACAATATGGCCGGCCATATGATGAAGAGTGGCGCCATCGATGCCGTCATCGTTGGGGCCGACCGGATTGCCGCGAATGGCGATGTTGCCAACAAGATTGGCACCTATATGGTCGCCGTGCTCGCTGCGAGACACAATATTCCGTTTTATGTCGCTGCACCTTTGTCGACCTTCGATTTATCGGCTGCTAGTGGCGATGCCATTCCGATCGAGGAAAGATCAGCCGACGAGGTTACGGGTTTTCGGAATGTACGCTGGGCGCCAGAAGGTGTTTTGGTTGCTAACCCTGCTTTCGATGTCACCCCCGCCGAATTGATCGCCGCCATTATCACCGAAAAAGGTGTGATCTCGCGGCCGGACCGCAACACAGTTGCAGCGCATTGCAGCGCCGCGAATATGAACAAGACATGAAGGGATAAACTCATGGCCGATCAATATGACGTGATCATCATCGGCGGCGGGCCGGGCGGTTATGTTGCCGCCATTCGTGCAGCGCAGCTCGGCTTTAAAACCGCTGTGGTGGAGCGCGAACATCTTGGCGGCATCTGTCTGAATTGGGGCTGCATCCCGACCAAGGCGCTGCTGCGCTCGGCTGAAATTTATCATTATATGCAGCACCCCGGCGATTATGGGCTTAAGCTCAATGGCACCGTGTCGGTGGATGCGGCGGCTGTCGTGAAGCGTTCGCGTGGCGTGTCGGCACAGCTCAATGGCGGCGTTGCGTTTTTGCTTAAGAAGAACAAGGTCGATGTGATCTGGGGAGAAGCGTCGATTTCGAAGGTCGGTGAAATCAAAGTCAGCGCGCCGAAGAAGCCTGCTGTGCAACCGCAGAACCCGGTGCCTAAAGGCGTTCTCGGCGAGGGCGTTTACAAAGCGAAGAACATCATCGTTTCAACCGGCGCGCGGCCGCGTGTGATTCCCGGGATCGAACCGGATGGCAAAAACATCTGGACCTATTTCGAAGCGATGGTACCGCCTTCCATGCCGAAATCTTTGATCGTGATGGGTTCGGGCGCGATTGGGATCGAGTTCGCGTCTTTCTATCGCACCATGGGCTCTGAGGTGACGGTCATCGAATTGATGCCGCAGATCCTGCCGGTCGAAGATGCCGAAATTGCCGCGCTCGCCCGCAAGCGGTTTGAAAAGCAGGGCATGAAAATTGTCACTGGCGCGAAGGTGACCAAGGTCGAGAAAACGTCGGCGGGCGTCATCGCCCATATCGAAGATGAGAAGGGCAATAAGCAGCAGATTTCAGCCGAGAAATTGATCTCGGCAGTGGGCGTTGTCGGCAATGTCGAAAACCTCGGACTCGAGGCGCTCGGCGTGAAGATGGAGCGCGGCACGATCGTCACCGACGGGCGCGGCGCAACGAATGTGAAAGGCATCTATGCCATCGGCGACGTCGCCGGGGCCCCCATGTTGGCGCATAAGGCGGAGCATGAGGGCGTGATCTGCGTCGAGACGATTAAGGGGCTGCACACCCATCCGATGGACAAGGCGATGATCCCCGGTTGTACCTATTGCCATCCGCAGATTGCCTCGGTCGGGCTCACGGAAGCCAAGGCGAAGGAGAAGGGCTACGACATTCGGGTCGGGCGGTTCCCCTTTATGGGCAATGGCAAGGCCATCGCCCTGGGCGAGCCGGATGGGCTCGTGAAGACAGTCTTCGATAAGAAGACCGGCAAACTCTTGGGTGCCCATATGATCGGGGCTGAGGTGACGGAGCTCATTCAGGGCTATGTGATCGCCATGAACCTTGAAACGACCGAGGA
>JAIYCE010000011.1 GCA_027488155.1 Hyphomicrobiales bacterium
GCCGGATCATCTGCGATCTTCTTATTTTGATTTAATATCCCTTTTCGTGCTGACGCCGATGCGACATATGGATGCGACACGGTCATGAGATCTGCGCCGTTTTCTTTGTTGATGATCACCTCAACCCTATCATGCTTCACGACAACCTTTTTGATGGTGACTTTACCAACTTGCATGGGTTCTGCCGTCAAATCCCGTGACTGCATCTCAGCGACAATATCGTGGACCAATGCTTCGATGTCGGGCGCTGACACTCTCGTAACAGAACCGGCCTCGCCCTTACGGCCCTCTAATAGAGCACGAGAAACATAATATCTGTAGCGAACACCCTTTTTATTGGCATGGCTGGGCGCCATAAGGTTATCGCGATCATCAAATATCTTTCCGGTCAGCATAAAGCCGGTCTTTTTATGCGAAACGCGCTTTTCGACCCTCTACTCATCCAATTGCTTTTGAACTGCGTCGAAGAGATCAGTTGCCAAAAGCGGCTCGTGCTCACCCTTAAAGACTTGGCCTTTGTAGCTGATCTCTCCGATGTAAAACCGGTTCCTCAACAGTTAGACAAGAGCGCCTGGCTGAAACCGATCTGCCGAAAGCTGCCTCCCACCCTTGGTGGCCCTTTCCTTCGGCTTGATCCCCAATTTCTCTAATTCTGCGGCAAGTCCGGTGATTGAGCCGGTTGTAAGATACGTTTCAAATATTGTTTGAACGAATTTTGCTGTTGGGGCGTCAATGTATGGCTTTTTATCAAGAACTTTGTAACCCAGCGGCACAGGACCACCGACCCACAACCCTTTACGCTTTGATGCGGCAATCTTGTCTCGAACACGTTCGCCGATTACCTCTCGCTCGAATTGGGCAAAGGATAGAAGGACGTTAAGCGTCAGGCGTCCCATACTGGACGTTGTATTGAAACTTTGTGTTATTGAAACAAATGAGACCTCATGAGCATCAAAGAGTTCGACAAGTTTGGCAAAATCCGCCAAGGACCGGGTTAATCGGTCAACCTTATAGACGACGACAATATCGATCTTATTAGCCCGAACCTGTTCTAAAAGTTCTTGGAGAGCGGGGCGATCAAGTGATGCCCCAGAGAAGGCTCCATCATCGTATTTGCAAGGCACAAGGTGCCAGCCCTCATGGGCTTGGCTTTTAACATATGCCTCGCAGGCTTCGCGCTGAGCATCGAGAGAGTTAAACGCGAGATCGAGATTATGGTCCGTGGATTTGCGGGTATAAATGGCGCAGCGCTTTCTTGAAGGTGAACCATGCTTCATGGCTGTCCTTCCTGCCGTCGGTTGGCTCTTCTACTATCACTCGTTTTGTTTTGAACAGGGTTCGCTTGTTGAGCTCCTTCCGCTTGCTCTCCCCCTGCCCCATCAGACCGGCTTCCTACGCTGCTCGTGCGAAGACCAAAAAACCGTGGGCCATTCCATTTAGTCCCCGTGATCTCTTTGGCGATCATCGAAAGGCTGGGATACAGGGTGTCTCGCCATAGATACCCGCCAGGGGCAACAGTGACTTCATGAAGAGCACCCTGATACTCGCGTATAATGATCGACCCGAGCTTGATTGATCTTGCGTTGCTATCCTTATCTGCCGCTACACGATCTAGAAGCCGCGTGATCCTAGGTTCCAAAAAACCCAAAGCATCTTCCTGAACCTGATGTGCCAACACACGTGCCAATAGATCTCTAGAAAGGCCTTTTGGCGGTTCGGTTTTGTTGCTAGTGCGCCAAATTGACCTGAGGCCTGCTAAATCCGCTCCGTCTATCGCCTTAAGCGCACTTTCAAGAATGCTATGGTCAGCAGCCGGGCTGACGCCCGACTGCCTCCAGATGCTTGCCTTTGCCATGTCATGCCGACCGTGCGGCCGCATGGGCAATCAAGTAATAGCGTGTACCGCTCGCTTCTCGCCGCCGCTCGATTTCGCTTCCGCCCTTGCGAATACGGCTCAATACGGCCCGGGTTGAGTGACGCAACCAGTCTGTTGCAGCAATCAGTTCCTCAAGAGAGGCACCGGCTGAACGCGTAAGCATCTCGATAACAATACTCTGCTTACTGTCCACTCGACCGGTGTTCTGCGCTTTCTGGTCTTCCCTGCTGCGTGGCTCTTTATTGCCTTTCCTGCCCGGGGTCCGCGTCTCAGACAACAGAGGACCACTGCAAGCTTGGCTCAAATCCGAAGAGGCCGGAGTTTTGCTTGGCGGTCTTTGTTCAGCACCCTTGTTCAGCCGACGCCGCATCGTGGCATAAACGTTCTTCTGACCTACAGTCAGGTCGGCATCGTGTTTAATGATAGAATTTGTAGGGATTTCGCTTAAACCCTTTCGGCGAACCATCTCGGTCTCCTTTGGTTGATAACGGGATCTGCCCCGTCACCGCCCAAACCCCGCCTCGGCGATCATGCCGGCGGGGTATTAAGAGACTGTCGCGCTGATGCGCGTTTATAAATAGCAATGCTTGCCCTGCCAGCGAAGTCCAGTCCCGCCCTATCAGCCAACTCCCATTCGCGCCATCGCCATTTCTTCAAGCTTTCCTGATCGGAATATCGCTTTAGAACCATCCCGGATAAAAGCGCCGCTGTTAGCGGCGGAGCAAAGTTGATAATCGAAAAATCATGCGCCTTGATTCCGCGCATGACGAGCTTACCTCAGAGAAAATCTAAAAAAGATGCCTTGCCAAAATCGTGAATGCTAAAGTTTCAATATTTGAACGGCCTTAATTAAACTTATCAATTGCAGTGATGCGAATCAGAAACACTTTTAAGTGTGCTGTTATTAAGTTGTAGCGCGTTCGCCCCATTATGGGCGCGTAGGCCTACTCGCGGTACATGTTAACGCCTCATTCACCTTGTCGAATCGCTTGCGCGAATTTGAACTTTTTTCAGTTGAGTGGGGTTGATTCCATGAGTTACGGATTGAAAGCATTCCGCGCGGCGCTTTTTGTGGGTTGCGCTGTTTACTCATGGGGCGTTGCTGCTCAGGCACCCTCCAATGAAGAACTCTACAAGCTCGTGATGGGCCTCAAGGCCGAGCAGGAAAAGCTGCGCGAGGAAAACCGCCGCGTGAAGGCAGAAGCCGACGAGGCGCGGACGGAATTGCGGCGCTTGCGCGGCGAGCAGAAAGCCACCAGCGCGAAAGTCGATGCTGTGGCGAAAGCAACACCTGTCAAGGCTATAACAAAAGGCGGACAGGTCGTTTCCTATGAGGCCGCCGATCCTTGCGCTGCCTACGGTCCTGGTTATCGTTCCGTCAGCGTTTCTGGCACCTGCGTACGCGTAGGCGGTTATGCGCGCGCAGAGGCGAATTTCACACCGCAACAGAAAGTGTATCAACTCGATGATGTCTTTTATGATCGGGGATTGAACAAGCGCAGAGGCATTCTGACGGTTGTCCAAGATGGCAATCTGCAAGACACAACGGGCACGGATATTCGTGGTCGTGCGGATCTGGATGCTATCACGCCGACCTCTTTCGGCGACGCGCGGGTGTCGCTCAAATTGCGTATGCAAAGTTTGACGGGGTCGCGAACCGCTAAAATCGAAAACAATGGCCCTTACACATATTTCAAAGGCGTGGAACTGCGGTTCGTGCCCGAGATCGCTTTCATGAGCCTCGCAGGTTTCACCGTCGGGATCGCGCCATCGAATTACGCTTTGATGCCGACGTCGATGTACACTGGCACTCCATGGGCGCAGTATACGAGTGGCGTGGCGCAGGTGGCCTATAAATATGATTTTGGATCGGGGTGGTCGGTCACTGGTGCGCTTGAGCGTGCGCAGGATTGGGCCTACAATATGTCTTGGAACCGGCCTTCGACGGCAATCAATTACGTCGCAAATGTTAAATGGGAACAGACTTGGGGCTGGATTGCGCTGCAAGGTGTGATCAACGGCAATTCGGTTGAAGTTGCGAATGCTTACGAGCAGGGACAAGCGCCAGCGCCGCTCGATCCTGGTGCAAGCGCGCTTTATGGTGACGCGGCCAGCGGGCAACGTCGTTACAATGGCGGCGCTGTCGGGGCAACAGCCAACTTCAAGCTGCGCGCTCTAGGTGAACGCGATCAACTTTGGCTGACGGCGAACTACGCCAATGGAAATCTCGGCGCGTTACTTGGAGCCGGCGGTTTGAGCAATATATCGAACACGAACAATGGTTCGTTGCTCGGCGGCATTTTGCGCGTCGACCAGAATATGATGGTTGTCGCCGGTAATGGCCAAGCTTTGGCCGCCTATAATCCCAGCCAGCAGGCCTCGCCTTATGTCGTAAAAAATGTGACAGGGTTTAATATTGCAGCCATGTTGACCCATCACTGGACCGAGCGTTGGCGCTCGAGTTTCAATGCGGGATACGTCCAAATCGATCCGCCGCGTTCGCTGGCTTATGACGGACCCGGCGCGCAGAGTAACAACAATCCCATCCCGATGTGGGGCCGCGGCCAGCTTTATTCTTTCGCTGGCAGTCTGATCTACTCGATCGCAGAGAATTGGGATGTCGGTGCAGAAATTGGGTTCGCCATGCTGCGCAATCAGGTGCAGAATTCGCCGCAATCATGGGAAGTGATGCCAGAGCAGATAACGCCCGCTTCACCGATACAGCCAGGTGTAGGTAAACTGCCAGGCCTCAATCAGAACAACGCTATCTTCAAGATGCGCATGGAACGGACATTCTGAAAATCGATTTTAGGTCCACAAATTGGACCTAAAATCGCTTTAGTGGCGCTATTTTTTTTGACGGCCTCACCCAAAGGCTAGTACGGAGAGATACGGATCGGTTTGATCCCCACCTTAGTCAGCCAGTCTTTAAACGGTACTGACAAGAACTAGTAGCCTTCATCCCACCGTACATGTTCCGGATTACCGGTTTAAGGTGTCGCTGGTAGAGTGCTTCCAAGATCTCTGATGAGTCCATGGTTTCGACAACTGTCACGGTGAAAGCCCAGGGCATGACAGAGGCACTATTGTGTCAATTCGCTTACGCAAATTAACGTTTCAAGGAGCCAGTCGGCGCTCTTCAGGCTAGATCCGCTCAACTTATCTGCGGTTGACAAACCAGTGCTCGATCCGCACGAGCTGCACTGCCTTCCGACACTCACACCGACCAAATAGCTTTCCCAGTTGGATCAGCGCCAGCCGCAGATCGCCATCGTTCTCTTCCCTGACCTCATAGCGCAGGGTGCTGCGCACTATCAAAAGAATCTAATAGGCGCACCACTTTGATGTTCCGAGCTTCTGACCGGGCTAGATAACCACGCCCCGCAGCTCAACCGCCGTCAGGCTTAGTTTTTTAAAAATCGAAGCTTTCCGGCAGGATCACCTTATCAAGTTTAAGGATAGCACCGATCATCTTAAGCCGCCGGTCCTCCTTCTCGAGCACCTTCCACTACGAGAACTGCGGCTGTGCCATGCGGCCGAACTTCTTGCGCCATGTGAATAGTTACGTCACTGATCCCCGCCAATCGACGAGCCTTGGCGGCATTCGAATCCACAGCAAGATCTAATTCCAACCGCCTCATATTCTTCAGTCGGCCCTGATTAGAATGCCGCTTTCGCGCCATCTCCGCCTCCTCCTTTGGTACCACAAGAATGGCTCAAATTTAAGGGGCAGAACAATTTCTCTAATATGTTTTAATGTCAGCATGTATGATTGATTTTCTAAATACATAGCAATAATTTTATGCAGTATCCACTCTTGTAATTCTAGCTGGAAATATTACTACCCGTTTTTGTTCAACTACAGTAATAAGAAATAATTGGGAGTGTCACTCCGCATATAATACTCGTTCCTACAACCAGTTTAGAAGCGAGGGCCACATTGCATCCATAGCGAAGAGAGAAGGCAATCGCTAATGGAGATGATGGCATCGATCCAAGTAAAAGCAAAAGGATAGTAGAAAAATCTTTATTACCATTCTGTAGCTTAAAATGATACGCTAATAGTGGCTCAAGCACTAATACTAAAACTGAACAAGATATTAATGGCCAGCTAAAATCATTTTTTGCTAGAGGCTTGATAGTTAAACCAGTCAGCAGCGCCACAAGAAATGTCAGACTTATTCCTATAAATTTTAATGCTCCGAATATGACATCTAAAAACGGACCGCTTGTAGGCAATGAAAAATATGACCAAGCGATACCAAAGAAAAATGCTAATACAACTGGGTTACCAAGGAACGTTTTAAACAACTCCGATGGATTCGCATCTTCCTTTCCATCACCAAAATATATTGCAATTATTATCCCAATTGAACTCAAAGGAATTCCAACACCGCTAAAAGACAAAAACATTCCAGTAGCAAGAGCCTCCGAATTACCTGGAAATACAATCTGGACAAGCGCGGATCCCATCAAATTTGTAGAACCAAAGGTGCTGGCTAAAATAAAGGCACC